>JAHEOI010000080.1 GCA_018610125.1 Verrucomicrobiota bacterium | reverse complement strand
GGAAGCAGCGGCCTTTGGCAAGACCTCTCTCGCCTTGGCCAGTCGGTCGCGGGCCTTCGACGGATTCCAATCGGCCGAAATCCTCACTCGGACTTTCCTTTTCCCATCAGCCGGAGCTTGCTCATCAAGCCTGACCTGTGAAAAGAAGCCGGTCTTTGCGAGCTTGGATCGGAGCTCCACGGCCTGCTGCGATCGTTTCAGCTTGGCTTGCAGCGAGAGGGCTCCCGAAGGCTTTATGGAGACCGATTCGAAGAGAGTCTTATCCGGGGCTGCTCGGGCCAATAACATCAGAACCCCCAAATAGGGCGGTTGACGCGCCTCGAGATGCTGCAAGAATCTCACTTTGTGCTCGATTTCGGGCAAGGCTTTCTTGTGCTGATCGAGCTCGGAAAGCCTTTGAGCCAAGCCCGGCTTCTTGACGATCGGCTCAATGTAGCGTAAGGAAAATGATCCGAGCGCCAATATTACGATTACAGCAGCCCATTTTCCGACGGCATACTGCTCGGTCGCCTGACGTTTCCCGGCATCGGGCGTCGCTTCAAGCTCCAATAAAGGCGATTGCTCACTCTGTTGCCAATACTTTTTGAAACCTTGAGTCGCCGCAGACGACCCCTTGCCTTCCGGGACATCGATCACCTCGATCGTCACCTTTCTCCCCAGCAGTTCAGCAAGAAGCGGGGCAACCCCCTCGAGCCGTGCCGTCTCTCCGGTCAGATAAAGGAGATTCCCGTCCCAGCACTGATTGACCGCCTTCACTAAGCCATGCAAGCCTGCACGGATCGCTTCCCAAGCCGCTCCTTCCACTTCGTCGGCTCGCCCTGCCTCATCACTCAACCGACACTTTCGGCGCTCGGCTTCATCGAAATCGACGCCTAGCGCCTGTTGAATCGCCTCGGTCAAATGCCTGCCTCCCCAAGCCAGCGTCCTGACCGTCATCGGCATGCCATGGTCGAAGGTGGCCAGCTCGGAATCCGTCCGTCCGACATCCAATATGGCGTACCCGGACGGCAAGCTAGGGACCAGGAAGCTCCGGACCAATGCCCCAAGCGTGAATGTCGGCTTCAGCCCGCAATCCACCAAAAGCGAGGTGTACTCTTCGATCCGATCCCGCTTTAATGCCGCAATCAGCACCGATTGCTCCGATCCATTACGCGGACGAAGCTCACCGTCTCCCATCCGACGGTACCCCCACGCCAGCTCATCCGGACCAAGCGGGAATTCCTTCTCGATCTGCAGCCTGAGCAATCCCTCCAACTCGTCTTTGCCGGAGTGCGGCAGCGTCACCCACCTCAAGGAAACGCCCCTGGCATCAACGGCACATAGCGCTCGCCGCCGCAGCGGCCATCCCCTTTCTTTAAGGAAAGCCTTCAGCTCCGTTGAGAGCTTATCACGGCAGGCAGAGGTCAGTCGCCCATCCCCTTGCCGTTCCAGGGCGATCTCGACTCCCACGTCCGTATCAAGCAGTTTGCAAGAACGTTGACCAATCTCGATAAAAACGGGTGCCGCACTCCCCCTCAACTGCTGCCAAAGCTGATCCACAGATATCGTCTTCACAATCCCTCCCGATAAAACAATGTTTTCACGCCTGTCGATCGGACCTGCACCGTCACCTCGATCCGCTCGCGGGCACCGGACCCCCCCATTTTACCTTCACTCAAGATCCGAAACGTTTCAGAGCGGGCCGAGATCCGCGAAACCGCCTCCTTGAAGCTCTGCTCGTCGATCGCCGGCACCTTCAAAAGCCAAGCCACATTCCTGAAATAGCCGCTCGAGCTTCGATACGAAACAACCGCCTCGGCTTGTTGTTGGTCGATTCCGGGCAAACAGGCCAGCACCGTCGCACTCGCCGTATTGATATTGACGACACCGGCACGGGTGCCCGCATCTGTCGCGGTCAAATCGTCTGCAACACGCATCAATAAATCCTCACTCACCAGACTCTCTCCGGTCGCACGTGAGCCTTGATCCTGCGACCCGGACGGACCTCGCCCCCTTCCCCCTGGAGGTCTTGAGCTTCCGCCTCCGGAACGATTCTCCTCCACCTTGCGAACCTCCAGCAAGTCCCCGAGATTCTCGAGATCTTCCTTACCCCGATACTCCACGATCGCCTCGGCCAAGTCCGAAGAGATCCCATCGATCGCGGCCAGTTCATCCTCGCCGGCTGACTTAATATTGACCCGAAGTTGCCCCGATGCCGTCACGTTGGTGATCCCCGAGTCGACGGTGATCGTTCCGGACCATCCGGCATCAAGGGAACCGTCTTGATTATCGGCAGGAAAGGAGGCATGCCCATCGTTCTCTTCGGAATCCAACAATCCGTTTTGATTATGATCTTCTCCTAGAAAACGCTTGCGCGGGATATTATAAACCATTAGAAGCTCTCGCGGCGTGCGAAAAGCCCCATTTCGCGGAAGGCGAGGCGGTTGTAATTTGGCATAGCTGTCGGCTTCCGCGCCGCCAGGGGTCACAGTCTGATCCCGGTCCCGGTAGTCGACAATGCTTGCGGCGGTCTGAGCGCTCATCTCAGGAATCCGCTCCAACTCTTCCAAACTTGCCTGATTGACATTAAGCCGACTCTCTTCATCACTCACCCCGTAAGCCGGACCGTTTGCCTCGTTATGCCCGGCTTGTCGAATCACTCGAAATTTCCCGCGCCCCAGTTCAACGTCTTTAAAGTAGCGCGGTGCATCGTAGAGATTCCCGGTATGGTTCCGCCGACGATTGACCGCTTCTTCATAAAGAAGCGCCTTGGCCTTCTCGATACCGGCCCGGGCCAAATACCTCGCTTGGATCTTATCCCCGAAATTCTTAGCCACACGGACATCCATTTGTACGGTGTAAAGGCTACCAACCACCACCACAGCCAGAATCGAGAGAACCCAAAGCAGGCTTACCACGATTGAGGCGCGAGTCCGGATTGCTTTTGCCTTGGTCATTGTCATTCCTATCTCCTTCGACTCGACGATTGCGAAGTCTCCGCGGTCGGTTGATTTGTCATACCGCCGGACTCGCCTCCCACGCTGGTCATTGACGGTCTCCCCGCCAGGTTGAGTCGAGCGACCGTCTGAAATGCCATCGGGCCATGGCTCGAGGACCGGCTTGCATTACCACTCTCCTCCTCTGTTGAGGCAAACAGCAGTGTGACTCGAACCGCCTCCGGCATTCCGTAACCGCCGCTCGAATAGGACGACAAGCCGACCCCGGACCCGAAATCGCCGGCGCCGCTGCTACTCCCCCATTCGTCGTACCAAACCCATCCGTCATAGAATTCAAATCGCACCCCGGCCACACTGCGCGCGACCTCCTCCCGGCTTCCTCCCGCCAGCGGATCGGAGTCAAGTTTCGGATCCCGTCGACGCCAAAGACTCATGCGCCCATCCGAGCCTTTGTCGACAAACCAGCTCACCTCGCAAAAATCACTCTCGTGGGGACGACGGGGGATATAATCATGGGTGGCAAAGTCGATGCTGTCGGCCTCGACTTTGCCGATCATTCGATCGACACCGATGAAATCCGAAGTGCCGGTCGAATCGCTAACCAACGGAGTGGCCGCCCGTAGGTCGGACGTAATCAGCGACATCGCAACTCGGGCTCGCTGCATTGTATCGGCCCGGGATTCGACCAAATCCCTCCCCGAGATCGCTCCCCTCAACGACAGATAGCCGGCCGCCAATATGCCGGCCATCAACACCGAGCTGATTAATAGCTCGATCAGTGTGAACCCGGACGAGCGATGTCTCCCCGGGGCGACCCAAGCCGGCAACTTGAAAGCATCGGTTCGCGCACCTAGATTCATAATCTTTATCCCGTTCCTATTGTCTTTTGCCAACATTCCTGCGCCGTAAAGACAAGCAAAACAAGCAACTGGCAGCCGCTCTTACTTTGCTTATCCGTGCAGGAACTTTTGCAAAATGTTGATAAATCCATTCTTCCCTCTTTATTGTGCAGGCGCGCTTGCAATGATTGAGTCCATCGTTCCCCTGCCCTGAGAAAACGATCCCCTCGACCAGCTATTCGTGACGATCGGAGCCTCAAACAGCAACGTTCGCAACTTATAGATTTGCTTGCCGCTGCTTGAGCTCTCGATCGTAACCGCCACTTCATAAAGGTTTTCAATATCCGTCCGCTCGATCGATTGCCGCCACTGGTAGCGGCTAAACCCTTCACCCGGCTGCCCCGTCTTCTCCCCCACCTGCAAATAGCCGTTCACCCCCAGTGTTTCAATTCGCCCGGCAGCCAAAAGCGCCGCATTGGCCTGAAGCTCGGTCTCCTTACTGGCATTGAGCGCGGCGGTGATCCCTTCCGTTAAGCCGACGAGCCCGACTCCTAAAATGATTATTGATACCAGCACCTCGATTAATGAGAATCCACGACATCCCTTCCCGGCTCGTCTTCCCGCCCTACACTTCCCCAATGTCCGACACGCAGCCGCTTCCCGGTTTGACGCGCTCCCATCCTGTGCCGATTCAACTGGTGATCCCGGACGCATACGTTAGGCTCTCACACATTCTGCTCGGTTGGAATTTGAGGCACTTGCCGCTATCTCAAAACCTTCTTCATCGCTCAATTGCACAGCAGTCTTAATCGTGGCAAAACTTCTTGCATAGACAATCCAAGTAGAAGCGGCTGCCAGCCGATTCATTCCCTTTTCTTTATTGAAAAAAAACTTTTGCAACGATTGACTCGATTGTCACCGCTGCGCCGGCGGTCGCCTCTCAAGCCGAGCTACT
>JAHEOI010000079.1 GCA_018610125.1 Verrucomicrobiota bacterium | reverse complement strand
TCTTGCTGCCTCGTTGCGGATTGACTCGACGGACAAGCTCCGCCAGCTCGGTCGTTGAGCGAATAGGCGCTTGCCGTCGCCTCTCGCCGATCGCTTGGGCGATACGACCGGCCCGCCGCTCTTCGCCGTAATCACGAAAGATCCCTTCCAGCTCCTTGATCGGCATCTCATTGATCAAATCAGCGGCCGTGGTTGAATTATCGGGATTCATTCGCATATCCAATGGACCTTCTTTCTGAAAACTGAATCCACGTTCTGGCTGCTCGAGCTGGTGTGAACTGACCCCGAGGTCCAAGAGGACACTGTCAAACGCCCCTTGCGATTGCGCCGCGAACACCTCAACGAAATTCCCTCTCCGTAGCTCAAATCGGCCTTGAAATCGTTGTAGTCGCGACTCTGCGACCGCCAGGGCTTTCGGGTCCCCATCACAGCCGAGCAACCACCCGCCAGGGGTGCTTTGTTCGAGGATGGCGTACGCATGGCCGCCGCCGCCGACTGTCCCGTCCGCGTAGCAACCGCCCGGCTCAGGTGCCAGCCCTTCCAGAACAGCCTCAAGCAATACCGGATTATGGAAGTCATCGTCCACACGCCTCGTTTACGTCAGTTAGGCTCCAATTCGACAGCCGGATCACAATCATTGGCCACTTTAGGGAGCGAGGACTGATCCAAAGTCGCCGACGGCGTCGATCGCCGAATCGCATCGGGAGTGATCATGTCGTTCTGCTCGAATCTCGCTCCGTCGTTCATGCTCTTCTCTATCACTCCATTACCCGGGCTTTGGATCAGTCGCTTCCGGCCGCCAAAACCGGTCATTCCACAGCCCCTTTGACCCCTTTCGAAACAGGGCAACGGAAAGGGGATCCCTCGAAAACGGGGGCTCGATTCACCAAAGCTCTCGCCCGGACAGCCCATTCGCGAACCCGCTCCTTCGCGCGCCATGAGAAGGCCGATTGGGTCTGCTGCGCCGGCACCAAGCGAATATCTTCCAAAGTCAGATCGTTTCGCACGACCTGTACCTGATTCAGATCGCGCTTCGCAGTGCGTGCTCGCCCGGTTTTGGGCTTGCCAACATTGCCCTCCACCGACCTTCTCCCATTCCCCACATTGCCCCACGGCACACCCCCGAGGACCGGATTCACTCGTTGTCGTCCCGTCGAAGCACCGGCGGCCCGCCCCCGGGCGAATCTCGGTATGAGGTTCTCCTCGGCCACCTCATACCGCGCTCCCTCAGCTTCGATCCGTTTAACACTCGTTCCCACTGCCAATAGATACCGTAGGTTCATATGCTTGACCTTCCTAAATGAGTCTGATCGCTTCTTCCTCCATCTCGTCGTCTTGCTGACTCCGAACTTCCCATCGCTCCGGATTCCATATCTGAAATCGGTCCATAAGCCCCACTAACACCGCTTCCTTATCAATCGCCGCCGCCTTTGCCATCGCTTCCGGCAGGCATATCCGGCCACTCTTATCCAGTCCCACCCGATCCGAATTCTTCCCAATCCAACGCCGTAAGGCCTCCGTCTTCTGGTCCGAAAACGACATCTCCGTCACCTTTTGGACCAACCGCTCCCAAACCTCCGGCGGTAATACCGCAATGCACGTGTCCTTCTGACCCGGCGAGCGCCAAATCATTAGCGTCAGCTCGGTGTCGGGTCTGCTGGGACGCCACTTCGCCGGGATCTGAATCCGCCGTTTCTCATCAAGACCGTGATGGTAGACCGAGTTGTAATAGATCCGCTCGGTCCCCTGCTCCGGTCTTGGTTCATTGGCATCACGTGATGGCATCACTCCACGATTCGGGATTTCATCCCTCTACGCCCCACAGAACCCCACTTTCTGCCACTTCGCCCCACCAACCGTCAATAGTTATATCCGAAAACCTACCGAAAAATCTTGAAAGCGCCGAAACAAGACCCCGATCGTTACGATTCGAGCGACGGTGTAACTCCTTGATTGATAGAAACTTACGACGATACCCTGCAATGGCGGGGACCTAATTCGTAAGCCTCTCCCTGATCGAGAGTTATAATAGGCTATTACCGCCGACTATCGAGTCTTCCGTAAGAAATAACCCTACACAAATCTAACGTTTATCCCTACAAACTTGCGCTTGATTTTGCCGCATCCGATCCGGGCGGTAGGCTGCTTCTTCGCAGGGGGAGGTAGGACCTTAACAGGTGGCGATCCGGCGCAAGCGCTAACGGGCTGCCTGCGTCAGCTCTTCTTCCACTTCGACGATTTCGCGGATTTGCTCAAGGAACCAGCGATCGATCTTGGTAAGCGAGAAGATCTCTTCGACAGTGAATTCAGCCCGCAGGGCGTGGCGGATGTAGAAGATCCGCTCGGCGTTGGGGGTGATGAGCTTGCGCGTGATGGCGTCCCTTGGGAGCGGCTCTCGGTCACCTGGGTCCTTGCCATCGGCCCCCAATCCGCTTCGACCGATCTCCATCGACCGCAAGCACTTCTGCAAGGATTCCTTAAAGGTGCGTCCGATCGCCATGGCTTCACCCACGGATTTCATTTGGGTATTGAGGGTGGGATCGGCCTGCGGGAATTTTTCGAATGCAAAGCGAGGGATCTTGGTAACGACGTAATCGATCGTTGGCTCAAAGCAGGCAGGGGTTTCACGCGTGATGTCGTTTCGGATCTCGTCGAGGAGGTAGCCGCACGCCAGTTTGGCCGCGATCTTGGCGATCGGGAAGCCGGTTGCTTTGGAGGCCAAGGCGGACGACCGGGAGACCCGCGGATTCATCTCAACGACCACCATCCGACCGGTTTTTGGCTCCACCGCAAACTGGATGTTGGATCCCCCTGTCTCGACCCCGATCTCACGAATGACCTGAAACGAGGCATCCCGCATGATCTGGTATTCCTTATCGGTCAACGTCTGAATCGGGGCGACCGTAATCGAATCCCCGGTATGGACCCCCATCGGGTCAAAATTCTCAATGGAGCAGATGACCACGCAGTTATCCGCGTGGTCCCGCATCACCTCCATCTCGAACTCCTTCCAACCCAATAGCGACTCCTCAATCAGGATCTCCGAGACGGGGGAGAGCTGACATCCACGCCGGGCCATTTCTTCGAACTCTTCCCAATTGTATGCGGTCCCACCACCGGTCCCGCCGAGGGTGTAGGCCGGACGAATAATCAGCGGGAACTTGCCGATTTTCTCCGCGATCATCCGAGCTTCGGTCAAATCGTGGGCTGTGCCACTGATAGCCACATCGAGCCCGATCCCGAGCATGAGCTCCTTAAAGATTTGACGATCCTCGCCTCGCTCGATCGCTCGCGAATTCGCCCCGATCATTTCGACGCCGTGCGCCTCGAGCACACCGCTCCGATGGAGCGACATCGCGGTATTGAGAGCCGTTTGCCCCCCGAGGGTCGGCAATAGCGCCAGCTCACCCTCGGCCCCGATCCGTCTCATTTCCTCGAGCTCGGCAACGATAATCTTCTCTACCGATTCGGGGGTAATCGGCTCGATATAGGTCCGGGCCGAGAAATCGGGATCGGTCATGATCGTAGCCGGATTCGAGTTGACCAACACCACACGATACCCCTCCTCCAACAAGGCCTTGCACGCTTGGGTGCCCGAATAATCAAATTCGCACGCCTGGCCGATGATGATCGGCCCCGCCCCTATGATTAAAATGGAATGAATCTCGGTTCGTTTCGGCATATAACTCAAAAAAGATCGGGCTGATTGGAGCTCGTCTCATGGAATCCCAGCCGCTGGTAGCCTAACGGGGTCGCCACGCGCCCTTGAGGCGTACGATTGAGATACCCTTCCATAATCAAGTAGGGCTCGTAAACCTCTTCGAGGGTATCGGGCTCTTCCCCCACCGCGACCGCCAACGAGCCGATCCCGACCGGGCCTCCCGAGAACTTGGCAATGATCGCCTCCAGAATCCGTTTGTCCATTTCATCAAGTCCGAATTGGTCGATATCAAGCATCGCCAATGCCTCGTCGGCAACCTCGCCATTCACGCGGCCATCCCGCCGGACCTGGGCAAAATCGCGAACCCGCCGTAATAGGTTATTCGCGATTCTTGGTGTACCACGGCTTCGCCTGGCAATCTCGTACGCCCCGTCGTCCTGCACCTCCACATTCAATACCGACGCCGAGCGCCCGACAATCTCTTTGAGATCGTCAGCCCGGTAATAATCCAAGCGCTCCCGAATCGGGAACCGACTGAGCAACGGCGCGGTCAGGAGACCACTTCGGGTGGTGGCACCGACAAGGGTAAAGCGAGGGAGGTCAATGCGGATATTCCTCGCATTCGGTCCCTGGTCGATAATGATATCCAGCTTGAAATCTTCCATCGCCGAGTAGAGGTACTCCTCCACGGTCTTTTGCAGCCGATGGATCTCATCAATAAACAGGACATCGCCCGGCTCCAAATTGGTCAGGACCCCGGCCAGGTCACTCGCCTTCTCGATTGTCGGACCGCTGGTGCATTTGAGATTACTCTCCATTTCCTTGGAGATGATATTGGCGAGTGTCGTCTTCCCCAAACCCGGAGGCCCATGCAGCAACAGATGGTCAAGGGCCTCGCCGCGTTGACGGGCCGCTTGCACCCCGATCTCGAGTCGCTCCTTCACCTTGGCCTGACCGGTGAAATCCGAAAACGCCAGAGGGCGCAGCGACATCTCATACGTGCCGTCGCGATTGTTCAGCACCTCGTTGACCAAACGTTCAGCCATCCCGAACCAAGATTGCGGCAACCGCCGGAACGCGGCAAGTCATTTTCTCACAGACGCGGCCTCTCCATCTTTACGTCGGTCGGGTCGAACATACTCGAACCCGATATTGGTGTACGATCGCTCCCGAATTCGCAGCTTACGAATCGTACCGCGGAAATGGTCGATCCCCTTCAGCCATGCGGCCCGGCACTGAAACATTGCGGTATCACCTTGTGTTTCTCGAGTCGCGCGGTTCGCCACACCCCGAAGCCGCAAGAGACGCGCCTCCCCGGGCTCCGAAATCAGAAGCTCAATCTGCGATTCTCGGATCGGTACAAATCGGCGAAAATGACCACCCATCACGTAGAGCCGCAAATTCCCGATTGCGGGATCCAGAACCATTTCCAAACCGAATTTCCCCTTCCCGAGAGGGATCCCGATGCCGCCATGGGGCGGCTTCCGCCTGGATAGCTCCGGCAATGCCGCGGGGGCGGCTTTTCCGGAATCGTCCTGACCGGTAAACACCCAGAGTCCCAGGATCATCACGATCGCAACGACTCCCAAAATGAGGAGTCGCCACTTGCCGGAATGAAACGCCCCGATTATGCTTGGCCGCTTATGGAAACGATCAAGCTGACGCTGGGCCATTCTCCGGATCCGGACGATGCATTCATGTTTTATGCGCTTGCCAAAGGATACATTCCAACCCACGGCTTTGAATTTGAGCATCGACTTGAAGACATTCAAACATTGAATGATCGGGCCGCACGCGGCGAGCTCGATATTTCCGCCATCAGCATCCACGCCTACGCCTATGTCAGCGACCAATATGCCCTCTTGCCGAGCGGAGCCAGCATGGGCGACGGCTATGGCCCGATCCTCGTGGCAAAGCAAGAAATGTCCCCGGAGCAAATCGCAACGAGTCGGATCGCCGTCCCCGGCACGGCCACAAGCGCCTTCCTTGCGCTGCAGCTCTGGCTCGAGCAGCCCGCCACAGCCTTGGATTACGTTGTTATCCCCTTCGATGAGATCTTTCAAGCGGTAAGCGACGGGCAAGCCGATGTCGGCTTGGTGATTCACGAAGGCCAACTCACCTATGCCCAAGAAAACCTGGCTCGCTGCGCCGATCTCGGACAATGGTGGCAAGCGGCGAATGACAACCTCCCTCTCCCATTGGGCGGGAATGTCATCCATAAGCGCCTTGCACCGGAAGATCGAGCCACTGTCTCGGCAATCCTGACCGAGAGCATCCGATATTCCCTGAAACACCGGGATCAGGCGGTCGACTACGCACTCGGATTCGCCCGGGACATGGGGCGGGATCTGGCGGACCGCTTTGTCGGCATGTACGTCAACGAATGGACGCTCGATTACGGCGATCAAGGCCGCGAAGCGGTCCGCCGCTTCTTGAATCAAGGCTACCGGAAAGGGATTATCCCCCACCTTCCCGAGCTCGAATTTGTCTAATCACGCGACCAACCCTGTGGCGGTAGGGACCGCACTCCGCTGCGGTCCGCCACGTGGACGCCGAGGACAGCGTCCCTATCAGGCTGACAGCGCTACGTAACGCAGGCCGCCCGGCCTGCCATCGAGGGACGCGGTTCATTAGTCATACCCGTCATTCGCGGACAGACTACTCCCGCTCGGGAACCGATTGTTCAATGAACTCGGCCAGGTCGCTTTTCAGCTTCGCCAATGACGGGCGATGGACATACATCATGTGACCGGCCTTGTAATAGCCCATCGAAATGTTCTCCTGGACTTTTGGATCATTGCCCAAGTGATTGAAAGTGTACTCGCTGGCCAGGTATGGCGTAGCCAAATCGTAGTAACCATTTGCAACAAACACCTTGAGGTAAGGATTGAATGTCATCGATTGGCGAAGGGTCTCGGCAACGTTGACGTACTGATTTTCATATTTTTCGTAATCCCACGGATGGACCCGCCCCGTCAAAATCTCATAGGGGAGTTGACTCTTAAACTTGAGCTCCGACCGGACGTAATGATTCAGCGTCGCGGTGAAAGGTCCGTATAAGGCAGCGTAGCTCGGATCATATTGGAACCGATCTCCGGTGTCACGGCGATCCCTCCCGGTATACCGACTGTCAAAACGCCCGACGGTCTTGCCTTCATCGCGCAAAAGCTCTTTAAAGAAATCAAAGGCATCGACACGCAAATTGGTGTCCTCGATGAAATTCTCGGATAAACCGGTCAATCGAGCCAACCGTTCACCGAGTTGCTCACGGCGATCTTCGGAGAGCTCCGAGCCTTTCAGCAGCGCTGACGCGTACGGGCCCAAGGCGAATTCCTCCGCTTTCTCCAGCACATCCTCAAGCGGTCGATTCCGGAGCTCCTTCGGGAGCTCATCATGATACCAGGCTGCCGCGGTGTAGGAGGGAAGGAACAGCTTGTAAGGGAGGTCATTGCCCTCGTCAAAAGCGATCGTTTGAAAATTGAGGACTGCCGACACCAGCATGATCCCATTCAAGTACATTCCCCTCTCTTGCTGGAGGTATCCCGACAAGCCGGCGGCTCGCGTCGTGCCGTAACTTTCCCCAATCAGAAATTTTGGCGAATTCCAGCGCTCATTTCGCGTGACAAAGAGGCGAATGAATTCGCCGACCGACCGAATATCCTTCTGAACGCCGTGGAACTGGTCAGGATCCTCTCCCGGGAGCGCACGACTGTACCCCGTGCTGACCGGATCGACGAATACCAAGTCTGTCTTGTCAAGAAGTGAGTGCTTGTTATCAACAAGGCGATGCGGCGGTCGAAGGGGCTTCCCTTTTTTGTCCAGCTCGACACGTCGAGGCCCCAGAGCTCCGAGATGCAGCCAAACCGATGACGATCCGGGCCCCCCATTGAACGAGAACGTGATCGGTCGCTTCCCGGAATCTTCGACATCGTCGCGCGTGTAAGCCACGTAGAATACCTTGGCGGTCGGCTCGAACTCCCCCTTGCGCTCCTTTTTTAGCAGCATCGTCCCAGCGCGGGCTGTGTAAGCGATCTCTTCTCCATCGATAACGACCGTGTGCTTCGTCTTCGAAATCTCTTCCTCGGGCTTATCCCCTTTCTCCTTTTTTTGGCTCTTCTGCTTCTGCCGATCTTTTTCGCTCTTGCCCTTGTCCTTGCCCAAGCCCGAGCCCGAGCCCGAGCCGTCATCGTTGCCGCCACCAGCCTGAGCTGGCATAATAGCACCGACACTCACAAGAATTATCAAGCCCAATACTGGAATGACACGTTGTCGCTCGCCTATCATAGGGAACAGTATAAGATGAAGTTGTGCTCAAGAAAAGGAGTGATCCGATTGGCGGGTCTGGCTCTTCTTATGACGATTGCTGCCTTCGCCATGTACCAAACTGGGATCAAAATGCCGGGAAAATCGTTTCAGGGCGAATTGCCCGCCTTAAGCCCGGAGGAACAACACCTCGCCAAGGCGCTTGAAGCCGATGTAACCCACCTTGCATCGAGCATCGGACTGCGTAATTATCAGGCATCGAAGGGACTGCAAAACGCCAAGGAATACATTCAAAAGCGGTTTGCCGTTGCGGGGTATACGGTGAACGAGCAGCAATTCCAAGTGCGGAGACAGACCTTTTCCAATCTCGAAGTCACGGTCGAGGGCACGACACAACCTGAAGAAATCGTGATTGTCGGCGCCCACTACGACACAGTGCTTGACAGTCCCGGAGCGGATGACAATGCCAGCGGGATTGCGGCACTGCTGGCATTGGCCGAGCGATTTGCCGAGACCCGCCGCCCTCGGACGATCCGTTTCGTCGCCTTCGCGAATGAAGAACCTCCCTTCTTCCAGACGGATTCCATGGGAAGCCGCGTTTACGCCGAGCGCTGCCGGTCGAAAGGCGAGCAGGTCGTTGGAATGATCAGCCTGGAAATGCTCGGCTACTACTCCGAGGAAGCCGGAAGCCAATCTTATCCGATCCCGTTAAGCTTTTTCTATCCCGATAAAGGGAATTTTATCGGCTTCGTTGGCAATCTCGCGTCGCGGGCATGGGTCCGGAAAAGCATTCGGGCGTTTCGCGAGAGCACCCCATTTCCTTCGGAAGGAGCCGCGCTGCCGAGTCAATTGGCAGGCGTCGGCCTCTCTGACCACTGGTCATTCTGGCAAGAGGGATACCCTGCCCTCATGGTCACCGACACCGCCTTTTTTCGCTACCCACACTACCATTCCCCCAACGACACGCCCGAGAAACTCGATTATGAGAAAATGGCACGCGTCGTCGACGGTCTCGAGCGCGTGGTCCGCGCCGCCTCTAAGCGGTAGCTTCTCCCACTCCGCCACTCCCATACCCCGCTCGTTCCTATTCGGCGGTCATCTCGATCTCTTTCTGTCGGGCGAATTCCATTGTAAAGGTGTATTCGAGGTGAAGCTTGTCATCCCCGGTTGTTCCGCCCGGCACTGCAAGATCCCAACGGAGAATGCCATCCGAGCCGGGTGTGATGCGCCCGTTTCCATCCGCGGGATTCTTATCCGGCTTCACACTCACATCGACCAGCTCGACTTGCACATCCTCACCTCGTTTGGGCACCGGCAAGCGATCAAACAGCCGAACTGCCCGTTCTTCATCGGAGAAATTCGCCATGCCGAGTCGATAAGTCACGCGAATCACCCGATTGCCACCTTGGGTCATCTCATTGCGATCGAGTAAATCCCGAGAGGTCCTGAGTGAGGAATCGATCCCGAAACCGACCGTGAAGGCCTCGCCGACAGACACACTTGGAACCGTGCCACGCCCCACAAATTGTCCATCCAGATAACTGTTGGCCGGCCCTGATAAAAGCACCCAATCCAAGGTATTGCTTAGCTCGGCTTGCTCGTAGACCTGCTCACTCAAGACAGGACGGGCCACGCGGAAGAAGCCGGCCTCAAGCTGCCGGTCCGCAATCCGTACCAATTGTTGGTCCGCCCGGGACGGCAAGCT
>JAHEOI010000078.1 GCA_018610125.1 Verrucomicrobiota bacterium | reverse complement strand
TGGGCTATGTTGACCCGCACCTTTGGCGCTCTCGAACAATGCCCCAACGGGGCAATTCAATGTAGCCTAGGGCTCAGCCCGGAGGTGTGCAGGCGCCGACACACAACAAAGCCCTGAAAGGGCGCTTCAAAACCATTTCTCCCGAATTTCCGAATGGCATTACCCCAAAGGAGCCCTGCTTAACCGAGCTCTTCAAGTCGCTGTTTGAGTCGACCCTCGGCTCGATCCCTTTTCAAGGCGTCTTCATCACCGTAGTATTGACCGTTGACGAAAATCTGCGGAGCCGCTTAATTCGCTCCTCTTTATTGTGCAGGAATTTTTGTAAAGAATGATAGAAGGCTGAAACGCTTGTCAAAGCCCTCCTTGTCTTGGAATAATTGACGCGTTCCCCGACTCATCATATACGCCAATGCAGCATATGGAAAAACACGAAAACAAGCGAAGGATGACTGGACGCAGTGTGAAATGGGCATTACTCTTCGCGTTTGCCACGATGGCTCCTCAGTACGGTGGTGGCGAAGTGTTGAGGATCAATGGGTCAACGACGGTCAACCCGCCGGTTGCTGAAGCGGCTGAAATCTTACGCGAGGAGTGCGGGATGAAGATCTACGTGGACACGCAGGGAGGCAGTTCGGGGGGAATTTCCGCACTAGGGGAAGGACGCGTGGAGCTTGGGATGTCATCGAAGGGTGTGAGCCCGCAAGATCGCCAACGTTACCCGGAGGTCGATTTCCGTGAAATCGCAATCGGGGCTGACGCGGTAGCGGTTGTCGTCTCACGCGATGTCTGGCGATCAGGGGTTAAGGCTTTGAGTCGGGGGGAGATTCAAGCGATTTACGAGAAGAGAATCAGGAATTGGAAGGAGGTTGGCGGTGCGGATCAGCGGATTCTCTTCTACAACAAAGAACCGGGCCGCGGCACTTGGGAAGTCTTTGCGGATTGGCTGTATGGGGACTCCCAAAAGGCACCGCTGGTGAGCTTCCCTCGAGTTGGTGGCAATGAAGAAGGCCGCACGAAGGTCGCCTCCAGCCGAGGGGCAATGACCCAGCTTTCCGCTTCATGGGCCGACGAAAAAACAGTCTTTGCCCTCGGGATCGAAACCGAGCAGGGCGACGTGATCCGCCCGACCGCCGAGAATATTGCTCGGGACCGCTATCCGATCATCCGCCCGCTCTACCTACTTACCGATGGGAAGCCAAAAGGTCTCGCCAAAAAGATGGTCGACTTCATGCTAAATCCCCGAGGACAGGAGCTGGTACGGAAACATGGCTACCTTTCGTTGGATGAGCTCGAGAGAGACGAAGCCTCCCTCGGGGCCAATCGCACGAAATGATTCGAGGCGAGCACCAGAGCTTCAGCATGACCAAAGCGATGAGCTTGGGCTTCTCGCTCCTCGCTTTCGGCTTCCTGGGCTGCATGGTCGGGCTTTTCCTCTGGCAGAGTCTGCCGGTTTGGCAGCACGAAGGGGTACTTGGATACCTTTTCGGCACCGAATGGTTCTATCGGGCGGACCGCTTCGGAATACTGTCCATGGTCTATGGCACTCTTGCGGTCTCGGTCATTGCCGTGTTGCTGGCGACCCCTATCGGGATAGGCGCCGCGCTGTTCACCGCTGAAATCCTCCCTGCCTCGCTACGACGCGGGGTCAAGCTGACCATTGAGCTCCTTGCCGGAATTCCATCGGTGGTTTACGGACTGCTTGGGATCCTGTTCCTACGGAATTGGATCTATACCTTGCTCGAACCATTCGACCCGATAACCGGCGATACGCTTCTCACCGCCGGGATTCTGCTCGGCATTATGATCCTCCCGACGGTCATGACATTGAGTGAAGACGCGATCCGGGGGGTCTCTGCATCGTATCGAGACGCAGCCCGCGGCCTTGGACTGACTTCCTTCGAGACGGTGCGGTCCGGCATCCTCCCGATTGCCAAGCCGGGCATTGTCGCGGCCATCCTCTTGGGGCTCGGCCGCGCGTTGGGAGAGACGATCGCTGTCTTCTTGGTTGTCGGGCGGCAGGACAACCAATTGCCCGAAAGCCTCTTCTCGCTGCGTCCCATCATCGAGCCGGGACAGACCTTGACCAGCAAGTTGGGCGGCTCTGAGACGCATCTCGCTTACGGCAACCCGTTGCACTGGGCAGCCATTGCCGGCTTGGGGTTGGTATTGCTGACGATTGTCGCCGCCGTTACCTGGCTTGGCGGTCGCTTAGCCGAAGAAAGGCATTATAATGAATGACAACGGATTGATAACCCTTTATCCTAACCTGCCTTGCTCTTCCGAAAAAGGGGCGAAGGGACCAGACGGGAACGCGACCGAGGTGAGGGGTGCCACGCAAAATGAGACCCTGACTTGTTGACACAATGATGCGTCACTGGAGCAATGCGTTATTCTTCCTGATTACTGGAGCGTGCACGTTTGTCGGACTCGGTCTACTTCTGGCGATATTGGCAGCCATCACCTTCAAAGGGCTCTCTTCGCTGAGCTGGGATTTCCTTTTTAAGCCGATGAAAGAGGCGGGCGCATCCGGTGGCGTCTTTTACAATATCATCGGGACCGTCATCCTTATCGGAACGGCCTTGATCGTAAGCTCTCCGCTTGCCTTTGCCTTGGCACTTCTTCAGCAGGTCTACCTGAAGAAGCGTTCCCTTCGCCGCGCGCTGACTCTCTTTCTTTACCTAATTAATGGAATCCCCTCGATCCTGTTCGGACTCTTCGGACTGACCGTTTTTGTGCAGTTTTTTGACTGGGGAAAATCATGGCTCACAGGCGGGATTGTTCTCGGATTGATGATTCTGCCGACGATGGCCGTGGCGATCTCAGAGCGCATTCATGCCATTCCCCAAGCTTACTTCGAAACCGCCGCAGGTCTTGGGCTGCGTCCTGCCCAGATTGTCTGGTCGATTTTTATCCCTTACAGCCTCAACGGCTGGCTGTCGGGAAGTCTCCTTGGATTGGCCCGTGCTGCCGGCGAGACCGCCCCGATCATGTTCACGGCCACCGTTTTTTCGGGAGCAACCGTTCCCGACGGTGTTCAAGAAAGCCCCGTCTTATCACTTCCCTACCATATCTTCATCCTGGCCCAGGAGTCTTACAATCCCCAAATGATCCCCAATCTCTGGGCGTCGGCATTCGTCCTAGTTGCTATGGTCATGGTCCTGAGCCTATTCTCCCTTCCGTGGCGAAAGAGGGCCTTTGAAGCGAAGCGTTAAGGAGGAGACGCTCGCCCCTTCCTATACCATCGGATCGGAGAGAGTGGCCATAGGAGGGGTAAGGAAATATCGTAAATCGTGAAACGACCATGAAGTTGGAAGAACCTGTAACAGATAAATCGGGTGCGAACCTAACTACCTCGAAACCCGTTCTGGAAGTCGACTCCCTTTCCATATTCGCCGGCGGGCGCCCCCTGCTTCAAAGGATCTCGTTTTCGATTGCCGTCCATGAAGTATTCGGGATTATTGGCCCCTCGGGCGTTGGCAAGACGACCCTCCTTCGCACCCTCAATCGATTGTTGGAGCTCGACAGCGAGCTTTCCGTGACCGGTGATATCCGGTTTCACGGGAAATCCAACTTTGCCGGCGGAACCGATGTCGATGCCTTAAGGGCCAAGATCGGCATGATCTTTCAACAGCCGGTCGTGTTTCCAACGACAGTCTACAAAAATGTGATCTTTGGACTCCGGCATGTCACTCCCTTGCCCAAAAAGCAGTACCCGGAGGTCGTCGAGCAGGCGCTCAAAGAGGTGAGCCTTTGGAACCAGGTGAAGGAGCGACTCCACGAATCCGCTGAGCATCTTTCGCTGGGGCAACAACAGCGCCTCTGTCTGGCAAGAACGCTCGCTGTCGATCCCGAGGTCATCCTGATGGACGAGCCCACCAGTGCCTTGGACACCCAATCCACGCAGGCCATTGAACAGTTGATCTATCGACTCAAGGAAACAAGAACGATTGTCCTCGTCACACACAATCTCGCCCAAGCCAAACGGCTCACGCACCGAGTCGCCGCGCTAACAGCCAAGGACAACATCGGACGACTCGCCCACCTCGGTCCGATCCATGAATGGACGGAAGAAGGCGCGTAGAAGAATTTTGTAACCGAAGAACACACAAATCGGGAATTTATTAGGATAGTCCGCGTGCTCAAGTATGAGCGCGTCGGTGACTGCGGCGATTGATGGGCATGCCGCCCTTTCGCTATCGAACGCCGTGGGAGGGATTGCCGTGCAAACGGCCTTTCTCAGCGTTGCAGACATCTGTTATCGTCGTGGCAATCTCGAGCACGCGGCGGCTTCCGCGGAGAACATGATGCAAGCGGCGGTTCTCATCACTTTGGTGGCGGCGGTTTCGTGGTTGTGGGCGGTATTGTTGCGACCCGCACCGCCGAATCGTTGGTGAGGCAAACCGGGAGCTCCGAGAGCCTGATCGGCAGCCTTTTGGTGACCGTGGCCACGTCGTTGCCCGAGCCTCGTGACCTCGGTGGTTCGTCCTCCGATCTGAGTCAAGTTCCCCATCGCATCCCTCGCCTTGGAGCTTGTGCTCCGCCGTCCCGACTTCAACGATTGGACCGTGTAGTATGCGATGTTGCCCGGGGTTGCCGATTTCCCGGCTTGGGTAGTGAGATTCTTTTCTCTTGCTGTTGTCCGGAAAAAGTCGTTATGGTGCCTCTAGGAAACGGAAGCCTCGAGTCCGTCACTCCGCATTGAACCTAACCTAGAACCGAGTTTTTGAGCACGGCCATGAAGCTTGAGCCTTATAAGACACTTCCGACTGGCGCAGGGAACGCTCTTTCGCAAGCGCCGGTTGCGCGATTCACACTGGATGAGCCGCTTTTTGCCGGCAAGACGTTCGACGTGAGACTGAATGCCTGTGACAACCCCTGCTGCCATTGTGAGTTCCTTAGGCTGGAGTGCCAAGTCGTTGGGGCGGCGATGGCGCCGGTCGTGTTCGAAGTCAACGTCATGAAGGAGAGGCTGGATACCAAACACTACTCCGAGCCGAATCAGGTTGCGCTGGGAAAGGCTTTTTGTAAGGAAGCGGACGTCGAGGATTGGCGATGGCTCCAAAATGCCTTTGTTTCCGCCAAAAGGAAGAAAATGGAAACCATGGATCTTGACAACGTCGAGGTCGACATGCCCGAGAATATAAAGCAGGGCAGGGGAACGACAGTCGGGTATATGGAAATTTTTCCTTGGGCGAAGACTTTCTTGTTCCCGCGTGAAAATGAGCAGTGGATGGTGGATGATCAGTATTGC
>JAHEOI010000077.1 GCA_018610125.1 Verrucomicrobiota bacterium | reverse complement strand
TGGGCCACGAGGGTTCGAATGCTCTCGGCGACGGCGGCGGCCCCTGCTCGTGACGTGTGCGGCAGTAAGACTGCGAACTCATCCCCACCATATCGAGTGACATAATCCGTCGACCGCACCTCCTGCTGTATCACGTGGGCCACCATCCTGAGGAGCTGATCGCCCTCTTGGTGACCAAAGGTATCGTTGACCGCTTTGAAAGAATCCAAATCGACCAGGATGAGGGCGATGTGGTCTTCCTCTCTCCTATTCTCGTGGACCTCCTCACGGAGACAGCGATAGAACTCCCCGTGGTTTAAGAGTCCCGTCAGGCTATCGCGAGCGGCCTGGTGTTTTAGCGATGATTGGGACTCGTGGAGCTGACTCGCCATCTTGTTGATCGTTTGGGCGAGACGTCCCAATTCATCTTGCGAATTGATGGTGGCGCGGTAGGAAAGGTTGCCTTGTCCGAATTGGCTGATGGCTTTGGTGAGCTCTTCCAATGGCAAGAGGACCGAGCGGGCCAGCCTGGAAGCGGTGATGATGACCACGATAACCCCAACGACGTAGCCCGACCAAATCAATGTGAGGAGGTTTTGATAAGTCGCTTGGAAATCATCGACGGTGCCTTCGATTTGCTGGCGGGCCGATTGATGAGCCCGATCCAGGCTGCTTAATGTGCTGTCGACACTCTTTTGGAAGCGGCGCCACCGCTCCTCGCGCTTGGCTTGGGAGCTGGGCTGGGAGGAGGTGACAAGATTGGTCGCAATGGTATAGGCTTGACGCCATTCCTTGAGAGCTGTTTTGAGCGATTGCTCGGACGAAGAGCGGAAGTCCCCCGTGCCGATTGCCTCTTCGAACGCGTTATTGAGATCCTGAGCCAGTTTATTGGAGTCGAGCGAGCCGGAATCACGTAACGGCGTTTGCCCCGCTTCGCTGTAGAGGGCGAAGGAAGCCTTTCTAATCAGCGATTCCAGGCGATGAATCGGCTCGAGTAACTCGACCGTGTCTTGAGCAATCTCTTTCGTCCCGTCTAAGAGCCGAGGAAGGAGAATGAATTGACCGGCCAGAATAAAGGCGACCAACAAGAGGTAGATTGCGCCAAGCGCCACTAAAAAACGAGTCCGAATCATAAATCGTTTATGTGTATCGCGATAAGATGCCTTGGTCTTTGACCGAATGTCGAGCAAAAAGGGGAGACGCACTTCCCGGGCGTTTTATTTGAAGTCCCAAGCTCGACAGACCCCTTCCAAAGTGAAAACCCGGCAAATTTCGTGGTGTTGCGGTACGGGGGGCGTTCGCTTCCTGCCCGTCACCCGGGATCAAATAGTCGTGTCCGGTTTTGTCCTCGACAACCGTTTTCCGGTTCCCTTAAAAATACCGGCACCCTGCGCGGCTTTGGTGGGCTCACAGGTTTTAAACTGGATCCGCGAACTTGGGCGCGTATCGCTTGGAGGCGATCGGCGTCCATTCGACCGGCCAACGGCATCGGGTGGCGAGCGCCGCCGGGACGGGGTTGAAACATCGACAAAGCTTTGAGGAGCTATGCAAATTAACGTAACAGGAGGAACGGGAGGGCGTGTATTGGCCCTGTTTGTGTTCGCGGTCATCTCGACGTCGACTTGGGGATCGATCCCGGCATCGGCGTCCGAGACGAATGGGCAGGAAGGGCCGATCCGGATACTTTTCCTGGGGCATGATCGGGAGCATCACAATTCGGATGAGTATTATCCGATGCTGGCCAAAGCCCTCGGCCGTGACGGAATCTACTTCGATTACGTGACCGAGGTCGACAAGGCGCTCGATCGGGATTATCTCAATCAGTTTGACGGGCTCCTCCTCTACGCCAATCACAAGAAAATCACTGATAAACAGCTCACGACGCTGATTGACTATGTCGAGTCCGGACATGGCTTCATCCCCGTTCACTCGGCCAGCGCCTGCTTCCCTCAGCGCGATCGTTTCATCGATCTCGTCGGGGCCCGCTTTAAAAGTCACGGCACCGGCGTTTTTCAATCGAAAATTCGCCGCCCGGGCCATCCGGCAATGGAGAACGTAAGCGAATTCAAGAGCTGGGATGAGACTTACGTGCACGCGGAGCACAACAAGAAGAACCGGACAGTATTGATGGTGCGGGAGCGTCAAAGTGGCGGAAGCGAGCCTTGGACATGGGCAAGGGCCCAAGGGAAGGGACGGGTCTTTTACACGGCCTCGGGACACGATCAACGGACCTGGTCCAAGCCTGAATTTCACCAGCTCTTGAAATCCGGCATCTTGTGGGCGGTCGGCGAGCAGGCTCGATCTCGTTACGAGCGTTTCCTTGCCGAACGTGCCCCACTGCGCTATGACAAGCGTCCCGCGATTCCGAATTATGAGCAACGTCCCGAGGCATTGCCTTATCAGCTTCCGTTGCCGCCCGAAGAGAGCATGGCTTACACCCGGGTCCCGATCGAGTTTGAGCTCGAATTGTTCGCGTCGGAGCCGCAGATCACCGATCCGATTTGCTTGGCGTGGGATCGCCAAGGCCGGTTGTGGGTCGCCGAGTCGATCGACTATCCGAATGAAGTCGACGATCACGGGGGCGATGACCGGATTAAGATCCTTGAGGATACCGATAATGACGGGCGATGCGACAAGGTCACCGTGTTTGCAAAGGGGCTGAATCTTCCGACATCGCTGACCTTTTCCAACGGTGGGGTGGTTGTCGCTCAGGCTCCGAAATTCCTGTTTCTCAAAGATACCGATGGCGATGATCACGCCGACGTGCGGCAAGTGATCATGAAGGGCTGGGGAACGGGTGACACGCATGCCGGGCCCTCGAACCTGCGGTATGGCCTGGACAATTGGCTTTACGGCACGGTCGGCTACGCGAGCTTTGATGGGAAGGTCGGAGGCGACCGGCATCGCTTCGGCCAAGGAGTCTACCGATTTCGGCCGAATGGCTCCGATCTCGAATTCCTGCACCAGTTCAATAACAACACGTGGGGAGTGGCGTTTAATCGGGCCGGTGACGTTTTCGGGTCGACGGCCAACGACAATCCCAGCTTCTTTGGCGGTATCCCGGCAACAATTTATCCCGAAGGCAAAGGCGGAACGAGCGCACGCATGATTGCCGACTCCACCGAGTTTCATCCGATTACGCCGCGGATTCGTCAAGTCGACGCGTTTGGGAGCTATACCGCAGGCTGCGGGCATGCCTTTGCCACTTCCGAAGCCTTTCCCCCCTCTTATCGGAATCGAATTGCGTTTGTGAATGGCCCGACCGGTCATTTGACGGGGCAGTTCCGGATCGAGCGCGACGGAGCCGGCTTTATTGCAAAAAATCGGTTTTCGTTCATTGCGAGCGCCGATGAATGGTTTTCACCGGTCGCGGCGGAAGTCGGTCCGGACGGTGCCTTATGGATCGCGGATTGGTACGATTTCATTATCCAGCACAACCCGACTCCAAGCCCCGAGCGAGGCGGGTATCAAGCAGAGCGGGGTCAAGGGAACGCCCACATTAATCCAAACCGCGACGATAATCATGGACGTATCTATCGGGTTGTCTGGGATCAAGCGCCCGAGCCAGAGATTACGTCGCTTGCGGGGGCCACGGTGAAAGAGCTGGTCGCCGCATTGGAGAGTGGGAACCAGTTCTGGCGCCTGACCGGCCAGCGACTCCTGGTCCAGAACGATCATCGCGAAGCCGTGCCCGCACTAAAGAAGAAGCTCTCGGGAAGTGGAAGCGCCGCCATCCACGCACTTTGGGCACTCCATGGCTTGAATGCCCTCGACAAAGAAAGTCATCAAAAGGCCTTATTGAGTGACGACCCGGATCTCCGGCAGAACGCGATCAAGGCCCTCGGCCGTGACGATCGAGCGATCCAGCTCTTCTTCGACACCGCCGTGGTCGCCGACCCGAATCTCCGGGTTCGATTGGCGGCCTTCAACCAATTATCCCGCTTTCCGACCTCCGAATCGGTCAGGCAGGCTGTCAGGCAGTTGTTCAAGAATCCTCAAAATCGCGGCGACCAATGGCTTCAGCAATCGTTGAAAGTGGCGGCCATGAACCATGACGTCACATTCGAGCGTCGCTTGGCCGGGGAGAACCGGCTGCCGAATCCTTCGTTTGAACAGGTGGAAGGTTCCCTGCCGAAGGCATGGCAAGTCCGAACCTATGGGGGAGCCGCTTCGCATCGAATCGATGAGTCAATTGCCCATTCGGGATCGAGATCGTTGCGCATCGAATCGGATGAAGGGGCGGATACAAGCCTATTTACCGATGTGGCGCTCGATCCGGAAGCCGAATATCAGCTCTCGGGCTGGATTCGGACGAAAGGGGTGCGCGGAGCCAAGGGGGCCTTGATGAATGTGCATGGCCGTCCCCCTGAGGAAGGGGCCACACCGGCTGTCGATGGCGATTCCGAGTGGGAAAAGGTAACCCTCCGATTCAATTCCGGCAACGCCTCGACCGTCAGTATCAACTGCTTGTTCGGGGGCTGGGGAGAATCCACCGGCACTGCCTGGTTTGATGATGTGTCGCTGGCGAAATTGGTCTACGAAGAGCGTGCCGAGAGGCTCTCGGGTGACCCGGAACGGGGCCGTCGAATCTTCCATGAGCATCCGGTGGCCGCATGTATTCGCTGCCATCAAGTCAATGGAGAAGGTGGCGTGGTCGGACCGGCTCTGGACGGGATTGCATCCCGCAAGACGCGCGATTACCTCCGTGAAAGCTTGGTTGATCCCAATGCCACCATTGCCAAGGACTTCAAGCAAAAGGCCTCGCCGATGCCGCCTATGGGAGTGCTTCTCAGTGACCAGGAGCTGAAGGACGTGATGGCTTACCTGATGACCTTGACGGGATCAGAACGATAACGGAAACGGCGAATCTCCCCTGATAGGGATTGCCGTCCTTACCATTGCTGTTTTGGTAGGGACGGCACTCCGCTGCCGTCCGCTCCTGGACGCCCGGGAGAATGTCCCTATCAGGGAGGCGGGCTCATTCATTTTTGCCTGATGATTGAGTTGACACTTGAGGTCGGGGTTGGAAACAATGCGCGCTGGTTATTTATTGGAAGGAGAATGATTGGTAGAAGCTAAGCTAAGCTGAGATATGGCGAAGACGATTCACAAACGGGTTCTTGGGATGGATGTCGAGGCCCATCCCATTGTTTTTCCATCGGGTGCGATCTTGATCATCGCCTTCGTGGTCCTTGCGGTGCTTTTCCCGGGAGAGGCTTTGATACGATTTAAACAGGTCCAATCCTGGATATCAGGTCATTTTTCCTGGCTCTATATCATTTCGATGACCGGGTTTCTGGTCTTCGCGATTTACTTAGCTTTGAGCCCGTTTGGCGGTGTCCGCCTCGGCCCGGACGATTCCCGCCCGGAATTCAGTCGGTTAAGTTGGTTTGCGATGCTTTTCAGCGCCGGGATGGGGATTGGCATGCTCTTTTTCGGGGTTTCGGAGCCGATGTCCCACTACCTTCATCCGGCTACAGGCGACGGGGAGACTCTCGAAGCCGCGCAAAAGGCCATGAGCACGACCCTCTTCCATTGGGGCTTTCAGACTTGGGGCTTGTACTCGATCGTGGCACTCTCGCTTGCTTACTTCGGATTTCGGAGGGGACTCCCACTCTCGTTTCGCTCCGTGTTTTATCCGGTGATCGGCAATCGCATTCACGGAAGGCTCGGTGATCTCATCGACATCATGGCGATCTTGGCGACTCTGTTCGGCCTGGCAACCTCGTTGGGACTGGGAGCAAAACAGGTCAACGCCGGCTTGAATTTCGTCTTTGGAGGGCCTCCGCAAAGCACCAGCGTGCAGGTGGTCTTGATTGCGTGCATTACCGCCATGGCGGTGGCTTCCCTGATTTCGGGACTTCACGTCGGGATCAAATGGCTGAGCAATATCAACATGTGCATCGCCGCGTTCCTCCTGTTGTTCCTCTTTGTGGTGGGGCCGACTGTCTATTTGCTGGAGGCGACCGTCCAGAATACCGGGAGCTATATTCAAGACCTGGTCGATCGCTCCTTCTGGACAGCAACCTATACCGGTGGGTCAAGGGACGATTGGTTTTCGTCATGGACGCTCTTTTATTGGGGCTGGTGGATTGCCTGGTCCCCCTTTGTCGGGATGTTTATTGCACGAATCTCAAAGGGGCGCACCATTCGGGAGTTTGTCTCCGGTGTCCTTCTGGTGCCGACGGCGGTCGCGATTATATGGATGACCGGCTTTGGAAATACCGCCATCCATCAAGAGCTTTACCAGACGGTCAGTCCGAACATGAGCCAAAACGGCTTGATGCACAATTACTCCCCCCGCCCGTATCCGGTCCAAGCTCAACATGACCAATATGGATTGCCGATGACCGAGGATCGGCAATGGCTCGCGGCGCCGGTTGGGCCGGGAGAGACGATGGTCCTGTTGGATCCGAATAACGTTGAAACGAACGCACAAGGCAGGGTTTACCATACGGCGTTTGACAACACCCCGGTAACGCGAAAGCGGGGTGTGCTTGTCAGCGCCGCGTCCGGGAAGCCTTATTGGCCTACCGAGAAAAATGGCTTTCCCCCGGACGGTCAATACCTGGCGGTCACGAACAATTTAACGATAGGCGGCTATCTCGATAGTCCGATTCTCAGCGCGGGCAAGTCACGCACGTTGGATACCCAAGCAACCGCCATGTTCGTGATGTTTCAAGCGTATCCACTGACTTGGCTCACCGCGCTCTTGGGCACGCTCAGTGTCATCCTCTTCTTTGTCACTTCGTCCGATTCCGCTTCCTTGGTTGCGGACATGATCGCTTCCGGAGGCAGTGAAGATCCTTCCACGGGGACGCGCCTGTTCTGGGCGAGCTTGGAAGGAGTGCTTGCGGCAGTCTTACTGGTTGCGGGAGGTCTGGTCGCGCTTCAAACCGGCTCAATCACTCTTGGGCTGCCGTTTTGTGTTATCGTGATTGTGATGTGTGGCAGCTTGTTGCATGGGCTTAAGCGGGAGAAAGCGGGACTGCTTCCCTCGGTGCAACAAGATCATATCGAGGGGCGTAAGCCGACCTCGGCTCGCGCCAAGTAAGTCGACAGGAAAATTGAGTGAAATCGATGTCACTTCCAGACCCTAAGCGACAAATTCAGAGTGGCTCGCAATTGAATGAACGAATAATGCTTATGAAATGGTTTAGAAAAATTGGGGGATTCGGTCGGACGGCGCTCATGTTGGCGGTCATGGCGATATTGGCTTCGTGCACGGCGAATTCGCCGGAGCGGGAGGATGAGAAGATGGAAAGCAGCTCCCGGTCAAGCGTCGAGCAGCCCAACGAAGCGTCCAAGGCGGAGTCCAAGAGTGATCAGGAAAGCAAGGACAAGCAAGCGGCCGAGGGGGATCAGGAAGAATCCGCCAACGACCCGGATGTTGTCTTTGTCCCGACGCCTCAGCCCGCTGTCGAAAAGATGCTCGAGATGGCCAATATCGAGTCCGATGATCTTTTGTACGACCTCGGCTGCGGAGACGGTCGCATCGTGGTTACCGCGGCGAAGAAATATGGAATCGAAGCGGTCGGTATCGACATTGATCCGGTTCGAGTCAAGGAAGCCAGGCAAAGGGTCAAAGAAAACGATGTCGAAGATTTGGTAACGATTAAACAACGGGATCTGTTTGAGGTCGACTTCAGTGACGCGGACGTCGTGACCCTCTACCTGTTGCCCGGACTCAATAAGAAGCTGAAGCCGAAATTGGCCCAGCTCGAGCCCGGGAGCCGAATCGTTTCTTACGACTTTGAAATGGCCGGCGCCAAGCCGGATGAAGTCTACAAGTCTTCGTCGGGGGATGAGTGGACCGGTACGATTTACAAATGGGTCGTGCCATGGGAGAAAGAAACGAAATAGCCGACTGTAAATCGCTAAGGAAAGGAGCTGTATGTTTCGAGTGTTGATTGGCTGCGCTATTGCGCTCGGGGCGAGCTTGCTGGGCCGCCCCATACAGGCCGGAGAAGCGGCATCGCCGAATATCATGCGGATTGATGCCGAAGATTTGGGGCCGCATTTGGGATGTTATGGTGATCCCCACGCCGAAACGCCCAACATCGATAGCCTGGCGGAGAAGGGGGTCATTTATGAAACCGCTTGGTCGAACAATCCGATATGCGCCCCGGCCCGAACAACCCTGATTACCGGGATGTACGCGACCAGTCTGGGCGGGCAGCACATGCGGTCGTGGGTGTCGGCGCCGCCGCGACTCGAGCCGTACGCCCGAAAGCTGCGCAACGACGGCTACTACACGGTCAAAAGCAAGACCGATTACAATGTCGAGACCCCCGGGAAGCTCTGGGACAGCGGCGGTGTCCCTTGGGATCGGCTCGATGAGGAAGAGCCTTTCTTCATCTCAGTCCATAATGGGGTGACCCATGAATCGGGCTCGGCCCACGGAATGCGTGAGGGTGACTTCTCGGAAATGACACCGCCCGCTTTTCAACCGGATATTCCCGAGGCCCGTGAGGATTGGGCCACTTACTACCGGCAAATCGGGAAATTGGACCATTGGGTCGGACAACAATTGCAGAAATTGAAAGAGGCCGGTCATGCCGATGACACAATCGTAATCTTTTACGGCGATCATGGCCCGGGCCTGCCAAGGGGCAAGCGCTTCGCTTACAACTACGGCCTGCGGGTGCCATTAATCGTCTACATCCCGCCGAAGTATCGGGACCGATTGGCGCCGCCCGACTATAAGCCCGGGGCCACGAGCTACCGCTTGGTGAGCTTTGTCGATCTGGGTCCGACGTTCCTGAGCTTGGCCGGGATCGAGCCGCCTGAGATCATGCAAGGGCGGCCGTTTATGGGGAAATTCGAAGCCGAGCCTCGTGACTACCTTTTCGGGTTTCGTGGTCGCGCCGATGAGCGGGTGGAAATGACCCGGACCGTTCGGGATCAGCGTTTTCAACTGATTCGGAATTACATGCCGCACCGACGCCATGGCCAGTATGTCGAGTACCTCCATCGCAACCCGACGCTGGATGCCTGGAAACGGCTTTACCAGCAAGGCAAGATCGGTCCGCCGGCCTCGTTCTATTGGCAGAAAAAGCCGGCGGTCGAGCTCTATGATTTGCAGAATGATCCGGACCAAGTCCGTAATCTCGCTTACAATCCGGACTATCAGGAAGTCCGGGAACGTTTGATGGAACGCTTACGGGAGCACCAGGAAGAGATCCGTGATACCGGGTTCTTACCCGAGGCCCAGATCCATAACCGACCGCTTCCCGGCGAGTCTCCCTATGAGTTTGCGCAATCGACTCGCTATCCGCTCGAGCGAATCCGTGAAATGGCCGAGATGGGGACGCGACGGAATATGGAGGCGCTGCCGGAGCTGACCGACGGCCTGACGGCCGCGGATCCCGCCGTTCGCTATTGG
>JAHEOI010000076.1 GCA_018610125.1 Verrucomicrobiota bacterium | reverse complement strand
AGCTTTAGTTGAACACCTTTTTCATTCCCCCACGCTCCTGGCCATTACCCATAAGTGTTATCGTGGGGCACCGGTTGGTTGATTTGGTGGGCGAGGCGCTGATTGGCGATCTGCCATCCGGTGGTGATGTCGATAAGGCGTTGGATACCGCGCCAAAGAGTTTCAGTACCGGGCTGGCCATCGCTTTTGCGTCCGATAAATCCACCCAAGGAGGCGATCATACGGATGGCTTGCTGCAGCGTGGGAGGTTGGGACGGAGGGATGGGCGTTTCATTGATATAGCAGCTCAAGGCCTTCCATTGGTCTTCCTCTAAGAAGACCGAGGCTGGGAGATCCGGTGTTTCCCGTCCCAATTTGGTCATATAGAAGATCCGCCAAGCCACGACCATATCAATGGCCAAGGCCCTTTCGAGGTTCTCGGCGAATTCGAGCTGACGGTCTTCGATGTTGCAGCCGGATTTAAGGGTGCGGTGATAGACTTCAATCTGGAAGCGTAGAGTGTACCAGTCGATTTTCTCGGTGGCCTTTTCGAAAGAGTCGACCGGCAAGGTCGTCAACAACAGCCACTCCAGGGGCTCGGTGGTTCCTTTGGGAGGATTGGCTTCGGTGGCATAAACAGCCCACACCTCGACCGGATTTTTAGAGCGCTTGCCGGAAGGCGGTTGGAGAGTGATCCGGTCATATCGGATTTCCAGATCGGCTGTGCGGGCCGGCTGCTTCCCTTGGCGAGGAACATGCACCGACTGAGTACCGGCGACCGGCTGGCGCCACATGTAATCCCAGAGATGGCTCTGCCCCGGGAGAGCTCGGTTGTGCTGGGCACGGATGAGCAGTTGCGGACGCTCTTGAGGGGACTGACTTTGCCATTCGAAGAGCTCATAGATGTCGCTTTCCCGATCACTGACATTGACGATCGTCGTCTCCGGACAGTGCTTCTGGGCCCGGTCCACCGCTTCGAGGCTCCTTTGCCATTTGAGGCTCTCTTTTTCTTTTTCCGAGGAGCCTGCGCTCTCTCGGGCCCAGCATTGGGCATCCAAAACGCCCAAAGGGGTGCCCCGCAGATTAAAGGCCACCGTATCGTGGAGCACCAAGCCAATGACATTCTCGCTGGGTCCTCCGATGGGACCGAGTCCTTGGGTCATCGGATGAGTGCTGTAGTTTAAAAAGGTTGTATCCTGGACCGAGAGCACGACCGACTCCGAGCTCATCCGTTTGGCCGTGGCCTCAGCGTGGCTCTCCAAGAGTACCGGCATGCTCACTTTCGGGTTCTCCATAAATCGATAAGCGGCCTTGATTTTGCTCTTCCTTCCGCAGGCTTGCGGAATATCGTCTTGGGGAGAGGCGTAAAAATCCCGAGCCAGCGTCAGTAGACGCTCCTCCAGTCGCCTATCCGGCAGCCTGACTCCGCCAAATTCCTCCTCAGCCCAGTCTGTCGGCTCTTTGGGCTCGCTCTCTTGGGCGGGCTCAAGGGCTCTTGAGGAGAGGCTTTGTTGCAGTCGGCTCTGGCAATCGTTTTTGAGCGGATAGAGAAAGATCTTTTTCCTCGGGCAATCCGCGTTGTAATAGCGGCCTTGGCGATGGCTGCCGGAGGTCTGGCCGACTTCCTGCCAGTTGGCCGCCCGGTAAACGCCGCCGTCGAAACGGCCCTCCTCAACAAAGCTCTCAAGCAGCAGTGGCTCATAGCCGAAACGCCATTGCCAGTCCCCGGCAACTCGGCCAAGGCATTGGGAAAGCACATAGGAGCCCAAGTTAGAAACCTCCACAGAAGGCAGGATCAAAAAACGGCTGTTGTTGATCACATAATCCCGGTTCTGGCCCCGCGCCCGGCCATCCCAACCGATCCAGGCGTCTCGATCGGCCGCATGCCAACTGCAGGCACTAAAGGCAAATCCCCCCAGCCAGCCATAATCACTCCAGATCAAATACCTCATCTGGGCTCCACACAACTTCGCCTCTCCCAGATAATGATAACGGGCCATGAGCGTATTCCATATGCGAGACCGCCGACTGCCGCCGAAGACAGGGATGATCTCAATCCCGCCCAATTGCTCAAGACTCCCGGTAAAGACCGCTTCCTCGATCTTCGGCTCCCGTCCCCGCCGCGCCTTCTGGCCGCCTGCGTTCTTAAACTCATGCGGGCTTTCGGGAAGATTTAAATGCCCCTTCCTCTGGAGCTCTTTCAACGCTTTTCGGCAGCTCATTGTCTTGAGCTCTCCCGCGGCATTCCTCCAATCCAGCCAACCACATATGCGACGGGAAAGCTCACGCCGCGATAACCCTTCGGCTGCTTCGCTTTCGATGGCCTCTATCAACTCCGGGCTGAATTGCTGTCCGCATGCTATTACCATGCCCCCAGCATTTCAGCCGTTCCCGGCGGTGTCTAGCTCAAATTTCTGCGGGCAATGCACAGGCATCGCAGCAACTGCAACGTGGTTCTTTGTCGAGACGAAGCTGTTTCTGTCACGGACCGAGGGCTGAGCTAGGCCGTATGGGATGCCATTGTCGTCGCAATAAACGGGGGTTTTTTTCACCTTTGCAGAGGCCTACCAACAGTGTCGTCGCCCTCGAAGCAGCTGCGGGAGCGCTTGCAATGGGTCCCGCTTCCCCCTGAAACCCCCTAAACAGCTTGGGAAGGTTAGTAGCGCTTCATGGATCAGGATGTGATCGATCGAGGTGTGCCCGCCACGGTCCACGTGTTCGTCCCTATCCCGGTCCCAGTGAGCTGTGTCGCGCTCGTCTTTTGGAATCCACCGGGCGGCATCGACGAGGTCCTCATCGAATTGCATCGGGTGTTGCTGCTTCAAGATGGCCAAAACATCGGAAATCGGCTTGCTGTCAATGTGGTCCCGGGCTCCGAATTCGCCGTCATAATCATTCATGTCGCCCAGAACGATTGGCAGATAACCCTCACCTTCCAACTGGACGGAAATATCCCGCATCGCGTCGGCTTGGGCTTCGCGCTTCTCTTCCCTCGACTCATCATCCGGACGAGCCAAGAAATGCAGGCCAACCAAAGCGATTTTGTGGTCTCCGACATTGAACTTGCCGTAGTAATTCTTGCTGACCGACTTTTCGGTGTCCCCGGCTTCTCCTTCCCCCTCGTATCTCGAGATGTCTTCGCCCTAAGGATCGATCCGAGTTAGTAAGCCAACGTCCTGACCAGTGAATGTGTCCGCCCCCTTGACCAGGTATTCCTCGTAATCCAGACCTTGCAAGTGGTCGGTGTT
>JAHEOI010000075.1 GCA_018610125.1 Verrucomicrobiota bacterium | reverse complement strand
TCATGGCGGGCACGATCCGGGTGCCGACGAAGAGGCATGTCTCTACTATTTCGATTGGGATGCCTCGAAAGAAATGTTTGTCCGTCATACCATCAGTCCACCCGGAGAGGGTGTGGGGACCGGCATGCAGATCCGCGTGGCGGACCTTAATTCGGACGATTGGCCGGACATTGCCGTCGCCGGCAAGACCGGTACCTGGATCCTATTCAACGAGGGTGAGTAGTAACGTTATAAAGCTGGGCTATGCGTGCGGTCTTGCCCGGCACGAAGGCTTTCTGAGCCAAAAACAAGCTTGCCGGCGGAAATGCGGGCATTTTCAAGACTGATCGTTACATGCGTTTACTACTCATAAACCCTCGTCCGCCCGATAGCTTCTGGAGTTTTCGGTGGGCAATGGACAACGTAATGTTGGAGGAGCGAGCGCCAAACCCGCCTCTCGGATTGGCAACGCTGGCCGCCCTTTGTCCGGATCATTGGGTCGTTGAAATCGCCGACGAGGCCGTCGAGCCGCTGCCCGCAAAACCAAAAGTCGATCTTATCGGTGTTTGTGGAATGGGCGTTCAGCATCCGCGGCAGCGGGAGCTGTTGTCGTACTACCGGGCACAGGGTTACTTCACGGTTGCCGGCGGGAGCTTTGCTTCACTCTGCCCCGACCGATTCGAAGGGATCGCGGACTCGGTCGTGGCGGGGGAAGCGGAGCACATTTGGCCGCAATTCTGCGCCGACTACGAGGCGGGACACGTCCAGCCGACGTATGTTCAGCGCGGCGCGGTCGAGCTTGCCGATGTTCCCACACCTCGGTTCGACCTTTTAACATTGAAGCGTTATACAACAGCCAGCCTGCAATTCTCCCGCGGATGCCCATATCGGTGTGAGTTTTGTGACATCATTGTGATGTTCGGTAGGCGACCCCGGACCAAGAGCCCGGAGCAAATCGGTCGGGAGCTCGATGCCCTGCGAAATCAAGGCGCCAATAGCGCCTTTTTCGTCGACGACAACCTGATCGGCAACAAAAAGGCGGCCAAAGAGCTGTTGCGATATCTTATTGATTACCAAAAGCGCTACCGATATCCATTTCAGTTTGGCACGGAAGTCTCCTTGAATCTGGCCGTGGACCCGGAGCTCTTGGAGCTGTTTCGCGATGCCGGCTTCGCGTGGGTATTCCTGGGCATTGAAACACCGGACGTCGAGAGCCTCAAGGCGGCGGGCAAGACCCAGAACACCAAAGCCGATCTCCTCCAATCCGTGCGCACCATCTACGCCTATGGCATCGACGTGTTCGCCGGGTTCATTGTCGGCTTCGATAACGATACGACACACTGTTTTGATCAGCAGTATCGCTTTATCCTCGACGCGGGGATCCAAGTGGCGATGGTGGGCCTTCTTACCGCATTGCCACACACACCGTTGCATGAGCGACTAAGGCGTGAAGGGCGCTTGCGCGAGGAGTTGATGCCGGGCGACAACACACGCGCTAAGACCAATGTGATGCCCGCCCGCATGTCTTATGATTCGATGATCACAGGCTACAAGAACCTTTACCGCCGGCTCTTCTCGGATAGGGGCATCGCCGAGCGCATCCGCAACAAGACACGTCACTTGATCAATCCGATCTCCAACGCGGCCGAATGCCCGCCAACCTTGAAAGTACGGTTGCTTTGGAAGATCCTGATTTGCGGGATTCTGCCCGGAGGTCTCCGGAGATGGGCACGATTCACCCAAACGCTGTGTTGTCGGCCACGCTTGTGGCCGCTGGTGCTTACGGATTGGGTACGAGGCCTGAGCATGCGCGAATATGCCGATCGCTATTTCGGCACGACGCCCTTGGAGAGCTGGCAAGCTGCGAAACAAGCCGTAAATCGCCTTCGTCGGCGATTCGAGTCGGCCTTTGTCCGGGGCGATTTGGCCGTCGAGCTGACCAAGGTAAATGAAGCCCCCAATCTGGTGGTAACGCTTGCCGGATCTGTTCATGATCGTTTTTTCCGGGAAGCTCGGCGCCGACTCGAGCATATCCTGCGTCAACCAAGGGTCTCGTTGACCCTTTGCATTGAACAGGTCGACGAGCGGCAACGTGAGCGCCTGACGTCTTTGTTGCAACGTCTCGGACGGTATGGCGATCGGGTTTCGGTCTATCTCGGTGAGCACGTGGAGAGTCAGGTCGTGATCGATACGTGCCGCGCCTGGTTGATTCTCAAATCGCAGACCGGGACATCCTGATGGCGTCACCTCTGACCCCTGTGTAACGCGGCTGAGTCGTTTTACATTGTTCGTCGGCTTGACTCACTTATTGAATTGACATCGAGTTTCGTGATAGGACACGCTGAGTCTCATTGAAACCGGCTCTTTCGGGGCCGGGGTTAAAAGCGTCCCATCGAAGCAGGAAAAGTTAGTAACGATTCAGCCAAAAAAATCCAGCAAGAAAGAACAAGAAAGGGGACCGCGAATGAACGCAACTACGCAACGATCGGCCGCAACGCGCATTTCGTTTCGTCATCGACTTTGGGTACACGCCGCATTCCTATGCTTCTGGCTCGCCTCAACCGTTATTGCCAGTTCGGCCTCTGACGATCCGATAATATGGTATGACGAGCCGGCGGCCGAGTGGCTTGAGGCGCAACCTCTGGGCAATGGTCGACTCGGAGCCATGATGTTTGGGGGGACGGACAAGACAAAGATTCAGCTCAACGAGGAAAGCCTCTGGTCCGGACAGCCGCTTGATTGTAATCCGAAGGCCGCGCTCCAACACTTGGACAAGATTCGTCAGCTCCTTTTTCAAGGCCGCAATCAAAAAGCCATGCGGCTTTCGCAAAACTATCTCTTGGGCGATCCGCCACGGGTTCGATCCCATCAGTCCCTGGGCAACCTCAACCTCCGATTCGGTGGCACCCATGAGGTAAGCCGCTATCGTCGTCAACTTGACTTGAAGAACGGTGTTTGGCAGATGACCTATCATCGGAACGGGGTGCGCTTTATGCGGGAGGCATTCATCTCGGCGGTGGACGATGTGCTCGTGCTGAGGCTGTCGGCCGGCAAGGCCGGCCAAATTGACGCGAAGATAGGGCTGACGCGAAGGCAGGATGCAGAGGTCCGCGCATCGGGCAACAACGAGCTGTTGCTAAAGGGCCAGGTTACGGACAAGCCGGATCCGGAGCGGGGACCCGGCGGCGAGAACATGCGCTTTGCCGCCCGGGTCCGTCTCCTTCAGAAGGGCGGCAAGCTACAATCGGGTGATAAGGCCATTGCCGTGAGCGAGGCGGATTCGGTCACTCTATTCCTCACAGCCGCCACGGATTACAGCCCCGAGCAGATGCGTTTCGATCGGGATAAGTCCCCGGCCGCGATTTGCAGGGACATCGTCAAGGAAGCGTCGCAAAAGTCTTATTCGCGCCTTCGTCGCGACCATATTCGTGAGCATCGATCGTGGATGAAGCGGGTTAAGCTGAAACTTGGCGAACCGGCCTTCCCGAAGCTGCCGACCGATGAGCGCTTGGAAAAGGTCAAGGAGGGTGCTCACGATCCCGGTTTGGTCCGAGACTATTTCCAGTTTGGCCGATATTTACTGATAAGCTGTTCCCGCGATCCCGGCCGTCTCCCGGCGAACCTGCAAGGGATCTGGAACCGACACATGAATGCCCCTTGGGGAGCCGATTATCATACGAATATCAACTTGCAAATGAATTATTGGCCCGCTGCGGCCTGCAATCTGCCGGAGACGTCTCGCTGCCTTATCGAATTTATCGACCGATTGCGACGCCCCGGAAGGAAGACGGCACAAACAATGTACGGGGCCGACGGCTGGACCATGCATCATTTGACAGACGTCTTCGGCAAAACATGTGTGCATGATGGAATCCGGTGGGGAATGCTGCCCATGGGCGGCCCTTGGATGTGCCTGCCACTTTGGCGCTATTTCGAGCACACCGGAGATCGCCAAGCCTTGAAGGAAACCATCTATCCGGTCATGAAAGGCGCGGCGAAATTTGTCATGGGCTTCCTGGTCGAAGGTCCCGAAGGGCACCTGGTAACCGCTCCCTCCTATTCGCCGGAGAATGCCTTCATCAATCCGGAAACGGGTGAGCCACAGCAGCTCACTTACGCACCGACTATGGACATTGAGATCATCCACGCGCTTTTGGAGCGGACCATCGCCGCCGCCCGCGTGCTCGAAAGGGACGAAGCGTTCAGGCAAGATCTGCGGGCCACCATGGAACGGTTGCCGGATATTCAAGTCGGACAGGACGGGACAATTCAAGAGTGGATCAAGGATTATAAAGAGGCCGAGCCGGGACATCGGCATGTGTCGCATCTCTTGGGACTTCATCCCGGCGATTCGATCACGCCTGAAACGCCGGAGCTCTTCGAAGCCGCTCGAAAAACCTTGCAGCGGCGTTTGGAACACGGCAGTGCCGGGGTGGGGTGGAGCAATGCATGGACCATTTCCCTTTTCGCCCGCTTGCAAGACGGTGAGTCGGCATATCAATATGTCATGGCCCTTCTACGGGAAAATACGGCAGCGAACTTGTTTGATCTGGTCTGGGAATCGCGCCCGCCGTTTCAAATCGACGGCAATTTCGGCGGCACAGCGGGTATTGCCGAAATGCTGCTGCAGAGCCATCGAGGCAAACCAGGCAGGCGCGTCATCGATGTGCTGCCGGCCCTCCCGCCCGCTTGGTCCAAAGGCTCCGTGGAGGGGCTGTTGGCCCGCGGAGGGTTCCGAGTCGATATTCAATGGCAAGACCAAATCCCCCGACAGATTCAAGTTCACTCCCTCGCCGGGAACACGTGTCGCCTGCACTGGGGCGACCGCATTGAGTTTGACACGAATGCCGGCGAAACCTATATCGTAAGCGGCATAGCCCGTGATTCCCTCCGTCACGCGGACATAACCGTGGCAAACTGACCGCCCGGACAAATCACAGGGCGCCTTATTTCCGGTCTCGATACACGGTTTGCGCCTCGGGACTCTGACGCGCGCCAGCGGCCTTGAAAGGGCAAAGTTTGTTGAGGATGAGTCAAGTTTTAGAATGCCTTCGCAGAGGCGAAGGCGCGGACCGCAGCGGAGTCAGCGGTCCCTTGTATCTACCGCAACAGCGGTGGTAGGGGCGGCAGGTAATATTTCACGGGGCACGTCGCCTTACTCCAAACGCTTCGCGGCCTCTTTCCCATCTGCCAACGGCACCTCATGGGCCGGGCACTCGAACACTGGTGACGAGCGATAATGGTTCGGAATCTCACTCGCGAGTGGGATGATCATCGCGGCGGCCAGACCTGTAAGACGTGTCGCCCGTCTGCTTGAATCTCGAACGGTCCCGGAATGGGATTATCTTCGTTTCGCTTAAAGCCGAAGTAGTCGCGAAAGATTCGAATCGAGGTATCATCCCGTTCGACATAGGGCAGGCCGCCGATCTTGGTCTTGCCAAGCAGCGCTGTGGTAACCATGTCGGTGTTGATCTGCCTGTCGATCATGCCCGACAAGGTAATATGCAGTTCGACCGTATCGCCCCGATCCGTCAGCTTAAGCTTGGCTTCGGTGTCTAGCGCCTTGATTCGGTCGCTGCCCCCTGCGGCGTTACTGCTGGTCAAGGAGACATTGCCCCCTGTGAAAATCGGAAACTTGATTTCCTTTTTGTCGTAAGCCTGAAGGGCGTTGGCCTTCATAAAGAGGTTGTTGTAATAGCGCTCGTCCCCGCCGAAGATAGGCTGACGGCCAAGGACTTCGGTGGCATGCTCTTTCAGATAGGGTGTCTTACGCCTCGCCCGCCTGACCATGACCTCTCCGCCGATCAAGTTGTGCGCGTATGCCCCGCCATGAGACCAAGAATCGAGAGCACGCTTCGAGAGCATCATATTGTTTGCCAGCAGGTAGGGGCCGTGATTGACCTCGAGGAAAACGTCATTGTCGGCGTTGCGGTAAAACAGGTTCCGACGAACCAGTGTGCCCTGGGTCATCCAGTCGAGCCATAGGCCGTAACTGCCGCTATGATGGATGCGATTGTTTCGAATGACAGTGTCGACGGCCCCGTGCAGCTTAATTCCGGCCATTTCGGCACCGCTAAACTGCCGGTGTGTGTGAATGTCGTAGATGTGATTGCCGGACACTTCGCTGAAGACCGCGCCCATGCTGCCGCAAATACCGGCAGCGCCACAATCGGAAATCGTGTTATTCCGCACAACGTGCGACCCGATCGTCTCCCTCGACCAGCCTTGCTTTAGCGCTCGGTCGATCACCCGATTGTAATGGACAGCGCCGCCGGTCTCCGGATCCTTGATGTAAACGTTGTGCCCCGTCTTGCGCCCTTTGCCCAGTGTGATGCCGACGCATCGCGAGTTGCGAATGACATTCTCCTCGATGATCCATCCCTTGCTCCAGTGGGTCCCGAGCAGCCCGACCTGCTCCGCCGTCGGCGCGGACCATGGGGTCGCGGCCTGGCTCATGTGAAAACCCCTGACAATAATGAAGTCCCGGCCCGGTTCATCCGGATAAAAGCACGTCTCCCGTGTCGTGACTTCTACCTGCTGCTCGTTTGGGTGGTAGTCGTGGAAATTCGCCCAAATCGTCGTCGTATCCTGCTCCGTTTCGCAATACCAGGTGTACAGCGACGGTGCTTTCTCGAGCCGGGTTTCGTATTGCTCCAGTGCGTCCTCATAACGCTGGGGATTGCGGACGTGCTCGATCTTGGCCTTCTCGAACAGGGCCTGCCCGTTCAAGTAGACTTGCCCCGTGTGATGGAACCGGCCCTTGCCGCTGAACCAGTCGCCTCGGATCTCCGTCTTGAAGGGGTGATGATCGCCGAAAAACCTGTCGTGCAGGGTCACCTTCCATACCCCGTCCTCCAAATGTTTCCAACGCTTGAGCGTTTCCGAGCCCTTGATGACCACCTTTTGGCCTTTCGCGGCCCGATACGTGATGGGTTGGAATCGGGTGCCTCGGCGGGGCGGGTTCACACGCTCCCGGTAGACACCGCCGCCCACCGTGATCGTGTCCCCGGGTCGAGCTACGTCTGCGGCCGCGGAAATCGTCTCGAAAGGCTTCGCCGCCGTGCCGGGACCGCTATCACGGCCATCGGGCGAGACGTGATATTCTTTAGCCGAGACGACAGGTGTCGCTTCAGCCAATGCCAGGAGAAGAAAAACAAGCCGCTTCATCACGATAAATTCCATTTAGCGTATTGTGATATTCAGACAGATCAAAAGCAACTATGTCTAAACCGTTCTTGTTCAATCATCAACGTTTATTGCTATTTTATCGGTAGAAAAAATTCCTATCTTAAGAGACTCTTTTTTTCTTGCACTCCATCGATCTCACTTATAAAAATGAATCGGTGGGTGGTTCCGCAACGCTTTTACATTAAACCACCGCCGCTCGATAAATGGAAAGATAATTAACGGAAAGACAACCCAGACTAATGAGAGCATCGATTCAGCTTCCCATGCGAGACCAAGCCCAACTGACGATCCGGAAAATCGCGATTGCTTCGATTGCCGTGATCGCAGTGACCAATGCCGCAGTGGCACAACATGCCGACTGGGTACTTTTTGGCGATCCGGATCCGAAGGGGCAGGCGCTTTCGAACGAACGCCAGTTCGTCCATCCGGTCACTTCCCCCTACTTTCACGAGGATTCGTTTATCACAACCGACGTTCGGGCCTATTACCTTTACCACGACCTGCCCAAATCCAGCGCGATCGACGGTGGCAATGCCCAGGTCTATGCGCTGCAACTCCGGGCCGCACTAACGAAGCAATTGCAATTCGTTGCTTATAAGGATGGCTATACCGTCCTTGATTCCGGAGCAGTCGATGACGAGGGCTGGAACGATATCGGTGCCGGTGTCAAATGGAATTTCCTCCAGGATTGGGAGCATGACCTGCATAGCGCCTTGGGGGTCGGTTACGAGGTGCCAACCGGCGACGATGAAGTCTTACAAGACGATGAGGAGCTTCGACTTTGGGGATCCCTCAACAAAGGGTTCGGACCTTGCCATCTCGGCGCCACCGTCAATGGATTCCTTGCCACGGACAAAAGCGAGGGATTCGGCAATTCGGATTACATGTCGTGGCACCTCCATGGCGACTATTATGTCTGCGACTGGTTCAGTCCGGTTCTGGAAGTCAACGGATATCACGTGATCGACGAGGGCACGCAAGTTGTCCCGTTCCAAGGCCTCGATGTGACCAACCTGGGCGGCGGCAGTGGGGAGGACGTGGTGACAATGGGGCCTGCAGTTGAATTTCGCCCGCTCGATAACGTAACCGTTCGAGCCGCTTACGAATTGCCATTAACCCGCGAGAAGGACCTCTATGGATACCGTTGGACCTTCTCAACCGTCGTCAGCTTTTAACACAATGGGTTTGCAATTTCCTTCATAACGCACTCCATTGAACCAAGCTGCCGGCAGGAGACGTGGTCATGAACCGCCCCCTGCCGGCAGTCTTATTGGCGATGGCTGCCCGCGGGTGCTCCATTGTGAATCTCAGTCAAGCGCCGGCTTCAGTCCAAAAACACGCCGAGGTGGGGTCACAGTCCTGCCGACCGATTCAACTGAAACTGATTCTTTTCTTTTTCTTCGCGGGCAAGCCCCCCTTCTTCCGCATGGCAAAACCATGATTGCGCTCCCAAGCCGCATCCGGTAGTTTCCGTTGAGAGACGCCTATGCCTCTTGACACAGAAACCAGACGGGATTTCAAACGGACCGCGATTTGCAACACGTTACGGGAGTGTCGCCTATTCCAAGACCTTACCAATGAAGACCTACAGCGAGTAGCGGACACCTGCGTGCTCAAATCATTGGAAAAAGGGGAATTCCTGTTCCGAGAGCACGAAAAGGCTCAGGGCTTTTATGTTGTTCACAGCGGTGCGATCAATGTGCACCGTGTCACACCGGAGGGCAAAGAACAGATCATCTGTATCTTCCGGCAGGGTGAACCCTTTGCCGAGATCACCTTGACCACGGTCGACACCTACCCGGCCGATGCCGTAGCGTTGGAATCGTCCCAAGTCATCTTGATTCGGAAGCAGGAATTCCGCGAGCTCATCTTTAAGATGCCTCAGCTTGCCCTCCAGATGCTCACATCGATGAGTGTCCACCTCAAGCACCTCGTTCAGCTCCTTGAAGATCTCAAGTTCAAGCAAATCGAGTCGCGGTTGGCACATTGGCTCCTTCGTAATCGCCGAGGCGCACCCTGTGACCACGAGCATGTCGTCGAGCTTACCACCAATAAACGAACGCTGGCGAATCAGTTGGGCGTCACCAGCGAGACGCTATCCCGGACGCTCGCTCGTTTTCGGGATGAGGGCCTTATCCAGGTTGATAGGCGAACAATCACCTTATTGGACCGCGAGGGACTTCAACGCTACCTCGAATAACCATCGAGGGACTTGCGGACCGGCAGACCAATCGCCTTGCAATGAGCTTCCTCTCCCCTTTCCAAGAGGAGAGGATTGAGGTGAGGGGTTAGGTTAATGCTTATGGGACGGGACGTCGTCCACGACGTTGAATCACTTGAACCGTGAAGGTAAAGGTAAGCAATGCCAATGAGGATCCAAACAAAGCGTGTTTATGATCCGCCCCAATCTGACGATGGTTACCGCGTCCTGGTCGATCGTGTCTGGCCTCGAAATCTTAAAAAAGAGTCCGCGCAGATTGATGAATGGTTGAAATCGATCGCGCCAAGCACCGAGCTCAGGAAGTGGTTTGCCCATGATCCAGCCAAATGGCCGGAATTCAAGGAACGATACTACCTGGAGCTTAGGTCGAATCGTGAAACCGTCAATCACCTCCTTGAGAAAGCGAACGAGTCGACTGTCACCCTGCTCTACGGCGCCAAGGACCGGGAGCACAACAACGCCGTCTGCTTGAAGGGATTCTTGGAAGCGTGTCGCTAAACTTCCCTTCGCTCCAGTACCCGCGCGCTCCAAATGAGCGCCAAACCCATCCAGGCGATCGAAATAACGCCAAGCCAGCCGCCGAGGTGATTGAGCCACCACTTGACGAGGCCTTTATCGCCCGCCACCGCCTCGGGGACCTCTTGAAACAGGAACAGACCGGCGATCCGGAACGCGTCCAGCGGGTTGAGCATCAGTTGCCCCACCCAGATCGCGGTTCGATCTTGAAAGAAGGCGGATCCAGCACCGACAAGAGCGAGGGCATCGAAGCCTACCAAGAAGAGGAGCCAGACCAATATCCCAAGAATGAGCCCCCGAGTCTGGTTACGGCAAGTCATGCCGATCGCAAGCCCAAAGCTCAAAAATGTGCCGGCGATCAGCACTCCCCCGCATCCTAGCAGAAGGAGCTGCTGTACCCCCCCGTTTGCAAGGAGCGATGGCACAATCAAGCCCACCAATCCCAATGCCAATGTCGCCCACAACGCCAGGAATTTTCCGGCGACGATGCCGGGTCGACTCACGGGATGGCTAAGAAGCACGGCCGACTCCTCGTGCTCACCATGCGCGGAGCTCAGTCCGATCAGCATAGCAAACAGGGATACCAGATAGAGTACGGCCTGCAATAACACCAGGGGTGCAGTCGCCCGCACATCCCCGCCGGTTAGAAAATAAGGAGCCAGTCCGGAGGCGAGAACGACGGCTGAAAACCCATACAAAAATCGGTTCTGTACAACGGCATAGGCTTCACGCCAAAACACGGCGCAAAACGTTTTAATGGCAAATGGTGTCATAATTTGATATGAGCTCCGCTAACCGTAATACGGTTCGGAAAATGTTCATCTCTGACTCGCCCTTACAGGGCTTGAATTCGTCTACGTTTCGGTTCCTCCAGGTGGAACCCTGGGCTATGTTGCCCCGCACCTTTGGCGCTCTCGAACAATGCCCGAACGGGGCAACTCAATGTAGCCTAGGGCTCAGCTCTGGGTGTGCAGGGCGCCGACACGCCTTGTCTCGTCTGAGGCAACGCGTCACTCGCCGGCTTGTTTGCCGACTCTTCCCGACTCACATCGCGGAACGCGCTCTGCAATGCATTCGGGTCGAGCTCTCGCTCGATTTGCCCGTTCCGGCAAAGGAGACAGCGATGGACATTCCCTTCCCACTCACCCAAGAGATGGGTGGCCACCAAGACCGTTTTGCCGCGTCGCGCCTCCCCGATAAGCAGTTCCTTCAACTGATCCCGCCATTCCGGATCGAGGCTCAATCCCGGTTCATCCAGAATCAGGAACGGCGTATCCGGCAAAAACAAGAGCGCCAATCCGAGACGCTGTCGCATCCCGCCGGAAAGGGTCCCCGAAGCATGATGCCAAACCGAATTGAGCCCGGTCAGCTCAACGACCTCTTGAACGCGGTCATTCCCCACCCCTCGCAGCCGCGCATAGAAAGTCAACAGCCGAGCCGTGGAAAGATTTGGATGAAAATCCGGACGCTGCGGGAGGAAACTGATTTGCGCTTGTGCCTCCAACCGGCGGGCCCGCACGCAGATGCCACCTACGATCGCCTCACCGCGATCCGCTCGCGCCAATCCCGAGAGTATTCTCAATGTGGTGGTCTTGCCGGCTCCGTTCGGGCCCACCAACAACGTGATCTGCCCCGGTTGCGCCCGGAAGGATAGCCCGTTTAGGACCCGATTCTTCCGATAACGCTTATGAATCGCTTTGACTTCTATCATGCTTCAATCTACAGGTGAGGATTTCGACGTTTCCCTGCCCGCTTGCGCATTGCGTTCCGTCGCACGCGCCAGCGGGGACGGATCGGAGATCCCATGGACTCCGGACAAGGCCACATGGCGATGCACAAACTGTAACACGCGCAAAACGGGACTCTCCGAAAGGAGAGCGATCTCGGGAAAATCACGGCGATGACGCCCGAGCACATCAACCTCCCGATGAGGGATCTCGCCTACCCCGTCTCCATCGAAATCGTCCGGTCGCACGCCATCCCAGAAATTCCCCTTACCCTCGACAGCCCATTCGTTTCCTTCGGCTCCCCCTGTCAATTCAACCGAATGGATATTGGCGTGAAAGCGATTTTCCGTAAACCGGTTCTCGCTGGAGCTGCTGGTTAAGCGAATTCCGATGTAATTGCGTTGGATTTGGTTCTTACGACTGAAATTGCCGTTACTGTTTTCCAAGTAGAGCCCGATCGTGTTGCCGCTGATCTCGTTGTCCAGGATACGAGTTCGATCGACCGATTGAAGGAGCATCCCATATGCGCGATGGCCCCGGTTATTGACGAATCGGTTACGATGCACGAAAAGGCTTTCCGAGTACATAATCGCCGCGCCGGCCGCATTGTCACGAAATTCATTGTGCTCAAATACATTGTCATCGGAATACATGTAGTGTAGACCATACCGCACTTGAAAGATCTTATTCCGGCGAACTCGGGTTCGATGGGCAAACGAGAAATAGATGCCGTCCCTTGTCTTAGTAATCGTATTCCCTTCAATGACATTGCCCGAGGAATTCCAAAAATGGATCCCGTTGCCGCGTTGATTCTGCCCCAACGTGACTTGGCAGGTCTCCGCTCCGCTCGGCACAAGCGCCTCTTCGGGGGCCTTCGAAGCGGGCACGGTCAGCTCCGTTTTCCCTTCCACCCGGTTTCCCTCGATACGTGCCTCATCCGCTTTTTTGACATAGATCCCATGCAGGGAGTCACGGATCCGATTATCCCGGATCGTCGCTCGGTCTCCTTCGATTAGAATCCCTGAGTGGTCCTTTGACAATTGCACACCGGAGCCCTGCACTTGAAAGCCTTCGATCGTGACGTTCTCGGCCAGAACATGAATCACATGGCCCTTTCCTTCACCATCGATCACGGGCCGCCCCAAGCCCCTTAATGTAAGCGGCTTATCGATCGTGAGTCCTCCCGGGTGATGGCCATTCTCCACAACGATCACGGCGCCCGGGGCCGCCTCGTGAATTCGGCCCTGCAAATCGGCCCGGACAGCGATGCCCGCACACAGCATCGTCACCATCGCAAGCACGGCCGCGCACGACGATTTCCCGCGACCTGTTAAAAGCTGCCACTCTCCTGCTTTTTCCATACGTACTGAATTCCTTAGAGCGCCAAAACTTGACTCAAAAGCATCAAATTTGCTTTGTTCAAGCCACGTGGCGGCCGGCTATAACTGCTCCTTCCTCGAGAACCATGCCGCAGCCAGGATTGCCACGACAAACACGATCAGCAGATAACTCCCCATTTGGGGATAGCTCCATTGAGTGAAATTCGCGATCTCGTTCTTCCCAAAAAGCTCCGGCGTAAACGGCTCGATCGTCATTGGCGCATTCGGATCAAGATTATGTCCGTAAGAGTAGAGCCGGTAATAAAACGCGCCCAACGAAAACAAGCCAAAATAGCTAAACAGCGCGAACAAATCCACCAGGTTCCCCATCTGCCCGAACACCGCGGCGCGCAATGCCAACAGGATGAACAAGCCCAAAGCAAACGGCATCCATCGCATCTCCACGAAATCGGCTTCCTTGATCGGTTTCATCCCGATGTAATGATTGAGGTTATTAATCTCAAACAGGTCTTGGCCATTGTTTCCGGCCTTAAGCTGATAAGCATAAATATCCAACTGCAAGCCTTCCTGATACTGAGGCGCCTCGAGGTAGATATTCCACAAAGGGAACAAGAATGACAACCCGATCGCCAGCGCCCCCACCAATAGGCAGATACGCGATACCAGGTTTAACGGTTTACTTAAAAAACGATATTCGCTCTTTAAAAATGGTCTCATAACGCTTCGATTTCCTCGGCCATGCCCAGGCTGCATTTTCACTGCCGCGGGACTCGCCCTCTCGATCGTTGCAAAAGTTTCTGCACAATAAAGAGGAGCGAACGAACCGGCCGGCAGCCGCTTCTACTTTGATTGTCCAGTCGCATCCCGGATTGCTTGTCAAGCAATCCGGGATGCTCCGATTCTATCGTGCCATGGCGACATCTTTCTCCTCCGCCGGGGCGATTGCCAGGTATCCCTGCATCTCCTGATGCAAGGCCGAGCAGAAGTTGGTGCAATAGAACGGGAAAACGCCCGATTTGGTAAGCTTCACTCGAATGGTCTTGGTCTCGCCGGGATCGACCACAACATTGATATTATGCTCGGCAATGCCGAAGCCGTGAATCATGTCGGTTGACTGTTCAATGTTTGTCAGATGAATTTCCAAGGTATCGCCGACCTTGGCATCAATCCGGTCCGGCGCAAACCGGCTGCGCACGGCAATGAGCTCCGCAATCACCTTGTCTCCTTTGCGGGTGACATTCGCCTCCTCCTGGTTCCAGACAGCGTGCGGATGCTCGTTCTCCTCCTTGGGATAGACCTCGATCGGATCGATCGCATCCACCTTAAGGATTTGCGCAAAGTGCGGCTCCGGCTCGGTATACGCCTCGTAGACCATATTCATCTTCTCTCCTGTAATATCGATCAATTGGCTCGATTCAGGCTGGGAGGGACCGACAGAGACATGGCGTCCTTTAGAGAGCTTATTCATTGCCACAAGCCACTCGCCGTAAGGCTTCTTGGTGTCGCTGCCACCGATAACCAAATGTCCGATATTGTAATGGACCTCGATCTTGTCGAGCACCGTCTTTTCCATCTCGGCTTTCTCTTCCTCGCTCCAAGGGGGCAGCTTCCACTTCGCCACCGCCGACTCGATAAACAAGGAGGTATATCCATTACCGTTGCCGTCGTATTGCGTATGAAGCGGCCCGAGTCCGACCGGCACCTCTCCTTCAAGGACACTGTCGTAGTTCAGGATCGGCACGCCGCGGAATTCACCCTGATAATCTTCGTTTTCAATCGCCGTGAGGACCTTTTCAAAATCAAACACAGAGACCGTCGGCTGCAGCTTACCGCTGGCGGCGATCCATCGTCCGGAAGGATCCGTATCGATGCCGTGCGGTGACTTGCCGATCGGCACAAAATACATAACGCCGGGCGTTTGACTCGGATCGATCAGCGGCACACCATCCAGCATCTCCACGTTACCGTCGGCCACGGCCTTTTCGGCTGCTTTCCAATTGACAAATGCCGCGTAGTCCCGATCGCGCTGGCTTGCGCCGGACTCGAGAACCGTATTTGCCATCTCGGTATTGTAGGAGGTCCAAAAGGCCCAGCCGCTGCTCGGCCCTTTTCCTGTCGACCCGAGGTCCCAATTAAACGGCGGTGTTTTTACCTGCCAGCCCACACTCATTTTCCCCGTCTTTGGATCCACTTCAATCCCGCTAACCATCCCATTGAACTCTTCGGAATAATTCGCCGGATCCGCATATCGGCCTTTTGGCAACGGCACCGAAAATCGGGTCCCCACCAGCAAGTACTCCGTGTTCTCGGTTACAAACGACGAGCCGTGATTGCCCATCGAATTCGGAATCGGCCCCAGGATCTGCTTCGTCTTGAAATCCCGGAGATCAATTCGAGCGACGCGATTGTTCGCATTGTCATTCACAAAGAGCCAACGACCATCGTACTGCCCTTCCGTTTTGGAAAGGCCCGGATGATGGACATCGCCCCAGGTGTATTCCCCCAGCATCTTGCTCGACTCTTCATCAAAGCCATATCCCGTCCCGGGGTAAGGTGAAAAGACCGGAATCGTCGCAATATGACGCATCGACGGAAGCGCGGACACAAAGACCTGTCCCGAATGCCCACCGGAATAAAAGAGGTAATAGGTATCCTTTTCCCCGGGGGCGACATACGACTGCTCAGCCGGCCCTTTTTTACTCCCATTCCCCTGCGAAGCGCCGCTGGGCTCTCCCCCCGGACCGCACCCCGTGATTCCCATCACCAGCGGCAAGGCAAAGGCCAATGCCATTTGTTTCATGCTTCTCTTCATA
>JAHEOI010000074.1 GCA_018610125.1 Verrucomicrobiota bacterium | reverse complement strand
TGGGACTCGGCGCTCTTGGAACCGGTGGTCTCGGTGGCCTCGCGCCGTTGCCGAAAGCCCGTGCCGAGCTGGCCAATCCCTTGGCCCCCAAAGCCCCTCACTTCGCTCCCCGTGCCAAGCAGGTCATCTTTTTCTTTATGACAGGCGGGGCCTCGCATGTCGATTCGTTTGATCCCAAAGAAAAGCTCTATGCCTCCGATGGTAAAAGCTTCAACGATCAGGAATTGATGGGCAGCCCGTGGCAGGCCCAGCCGAGAGGGGAAAGCGGAATTCACGTCACCAATCTCTTCCCCCATATCGGCGGAGTTATGGATGATATCTGCCTGATCCGCTCCCTCCATGGCGATAAAGGCGACCATTTCGAAGCAACCCTCCATATGCATACCGGCTCCAAAGGGTCCGCATTGCCAAGCATTGGGGCTTGGATCAGCTACGGCCTCGGGACCTTTAATCAGAATCTCCCGGCGCACATCGTCTTCGCTGAAAACACCCCCTATGCCGGATCTCAAGTCTGGAGCTCCAATTTCTTGCCTGCCTACCACCAAGGGACCCGTGTCGTTCCCGGAGATGAGCCCATCCCCCACCTGAAACCGCAATCCGATTCCAAAGGGAAATTCCAGGAAATGGAGCTCGATATGCTCCGTCAGCTCAATTCCCGTCACCGTAAGCAATTCCCCGAAGACACCGAGCTGTCGGCTCGCATGCTCACCTTCAAAACCGCCTATAGCATGCAGCGCATCGCGCCGGACTTGTTCGATTTGCGGCAAGAGCGGGATCACACCCTCGATATGTACGGCGTCGAGCGCGGAGACAACCAAAGCTTTGGCTGGCAATGCCTGATGGCGCGCCGCATGGTCGAAAGCGGGGTCCGCTTTGTCGAGCTGATCGACACCGGCTCCTCAGGAAACTGGGATGCCCACGGTAACATCAACAGTCACGCCCCCTTGGCCAAGCAAATCGATAAACCGATTGCCGGATTGCTCAAAGATCTCAAGCAGCGCGGCATGCTGGATGAAACGCTGGTCGTTTGGTGCACCGAATTCGGTCGCACCCCTTGGGCCACGGGAGGTGGGCGAGGTCATCACAACGACGCGTTTTCTTGCTGGCTTGCCGGCGGCGGGGTCAAAGGCGGTCATGTCCATGGCGCCACCGACGAGGTCGGAGCTCAGGTCGCGGAAGATCCGGTCCATGTGCACGACTTCCACGCAACGATCCTCCACCTCTTGGGGCTGGATCACAAGCAGTTGACTTACCGTCACGCAGGGCGAGATTTCCGCCTCACCGACGTCCACGGCAATGTCGTCGAAGATCTGCTGGCTTAACGAAGAGGCTGTCTGAGGCTGCTATGGCCCCCGGCCCTCGGGGGAGCGAAAAAGAGGCACGAAGCGTTGGAGTGCGCCGACTTGCCCCGTGAAATATTACCTGCCGACCCAGTCGGTTTTTTTCTTTCACCCATATTTCACGGGACGATTTGACGCTGTCGATGGGGCCGGATTGTTTCCATGAAGTCGACCGCATGGAGTAATATCCTTGTTGACGCGGTACGGTCAAAAAAAAGCGGTGACAAGTCACCGCACTCCAAAAGCTGGCGCGTTGGTGAGGCCACAGTAGTGCAACCGATGGCACGATGGCAGTATCGCTAAAGCGGCACCTTCAAAGCGGTTTCGGGACCGCGCACTCCCGCTCCCCCCAACAGATCTACTCACCTCCCCTCTTCTATTCCTTCCCTCCCTCTTGATTGTGGGCCTCATCGTCCTCGTCGTCCTCGTCGTTTTTCAGCTCATCGATCGGGACGATCCGGATCTCTTTGACACCGACTCTTTCCTTGGGGCGACTTTGTTCCCGCCCGGAAGGATCCAGCTTGGTCGGGACATTCCCGATTTTCTCCAGGACCTTATCGCCCCGGATCAGTTTCCCAAATCCCGTGTATTTGCCATCCAGGAACGGGGCTTTGTCCAAACAGATGAAGAACTGACTGCCGGCGGAATCCGGATCTCGACTCCGCGCCATGGAGATGACCCCTCGCACATGCTTCCGATCGTTGAACTCGGCGTCGATGCTGTATCCGGGTCCGCCCGTGCCCCATTGATCGGACTTCGACGGGTCCTTCGTAAGTGGGTCCCCACCTTGGATCATGAAGCCCTCAACGACTCGATGAAAGGCGGTGCCATCGTAAAAATCCTTTCGTGCCAGCTTCTTGAAATTCTTCACCGTATTCGGCGCCACCTCCGGCCAGAATTCAATCACCATTCTCCCCATCGTGGTTTCAATGACGGCCACCTCCTTCTCCCCTTCCTTCGATTCAGCCGTTGCGCTTCCCTTCGAGTCCTTCGCCTCGTGCTCCTTAGCCCCCGCTATTCCCGCACTCATAAATAAAATAAACGACAAACCGACAACCAATTGCTTCAACATAAGCTATCACTTTCCTTCCGACGCTCGAGACGTCAATCCTTGATCACAATCCAGTAAACGCCCGCATGGATACACGATACCCCGCATGAAATCAAGCGCCAATCCTTTTCCACGAGTCTTCCGGGATGAACCACAAGCGCTTGTTCCCCGGAGAATCCCGCTCCACAGGCCTTTCACCGGCTTGAACGCTTCCTCCCTCCGTCAATCAGCGGTCCAAAGCGTGCCTCGGCTGATGGAAATCGGTCATCAGTCAAGCATCGACAGGACTGTCGACGAAGCTTGGACCGCTTCCCCTTCCCCTTCCCCTTTCACTCTCCCTTTCACTCTCCCTTTCACTCTCCCTTTCACTCTCACTCTCATTGACAGAAGAGGCCTAAGCCGAATACCGTAAAGATATACGGGATATGACGAAGCTGACGAAAAAACAACGAGCGGTGCTGGATTTCATTCAAGCCTCCCAGCAGGAAGAGGGAGTTACCCCAAGCTATGCCGATATCGCCAAGCACTTCGGGTATAGCAGCCTTACCACGGCCGTGGACCACATCCGTTCTCTGCAGAAGAAAGGTTTTCTGAGCCACTCTTTCCGTCAAGCGCGCTCCTTCAAGTTGACGGCCCCCTTGCAAAGGCTTCGCAGGCAGATCGCAGATATCCCCCTTTTCGGGGATATCCCGGCTGGGTGGGCACAGGACCGCGAGCAGGAGGCTCTCGGATGCGTTTCCATTGATATCGGCAGCCTGGGATTTAAGCCGAGCCCGAACACCTTCGCGCTCAAGGTCCAGGGTGATTCCATGATCGGCAAGCACATTGTCGAGGGAGACACGGTCATTCTCGAGCATGGCTTGAGCCCTCAGCCTGGCGATGTCGTGGCCGCACTGATTGATAATGAAAGCACTCTCAAGACTTACACCATGGAGGAGGGACAGCCCTTCCTGCGTTCTGAAAATCCCAAATATCCGGCCTTGTTTCCGGTCAATGAGCTCGTGATTCAAGGCGTCATGATCACCCTGATCCGCAAACGGAACGCATGAACGGCTCAATCTCGGGAGGCGGCAATGACAACGAACCCCAAACTGCACGAGCTCCGTCGTACGCTGCTGGAGAAGTTTCCCGAGGCGCATGCAGCCCGGTTTTCGCAGACGGAATGCTTCACCACGGGGCTGCCCTGTCTGGACCGGATCGGGCTTCCCAAAGGGAGTCTCATCGAGCTTGTTGCCCCTCGGCCCAGTTCAGGGAGCATGTTGCTATTGACTTCGCTGCTCCAGTCGGCTTCCCATAATCGCTATCCCTTGGCCTTCATTGACGGACACGACTCGTTCGATCCCCAGTCCGCCGGTCAGAGCGCTTGTCATGAGCTGCTATGGGTGCGTTGCCAAAAGGCGCAACAAGCCATTAAAGCCGCCGACCTCATCCTGCGGGATGGCAATCTCCCCTTCGCGATTCTCGATCTCCAGCTCAATGCTTTGAATGAGCTCCGCCGCATCGCGAATCCGGTCTGGTTTCGTCTCCAATCACTGACGCGTCGCTCCTCGGCGGTCTGTCTTGTCATGACTTCCAGGGCATTGGTCGGCAGCCCACGATTGCGGCTTCACCTGGGAGAGTCTTATCAGCTCTCGCATCTGGAGCAGCAGCCCAAGAAGCTCCTTCACCAGATCTCACTCAACGTGCAACGACGACGTCGCAGTCCGCTCCCTGATCAGGCCGGAGAGCATTCCGGTAATGCCCTGCCGGATGGATAATCCGGCCTCGGAATCAGCCTACGGTGCCCATGTGGCTCAATATCATCAATCGCTGCAAATCGGCTTATCTATGTTTGGCGTGCTGGTTGTCCCTCAATTTCATCTGCAAGCGCGACTCCGTCATGAGCGGGACCTGGCAGATCAACCGGTCGCCCTATTGGGCCTCTTGGGAGAGGACTCAAAACCGGATCATCCCGACAATAAGCATCGGATTCTGGAAGCATCCCAGACTGCACTCGAGCGAGGCATCGAGCTTGGCATGACCCCGCCTCAAGCTCAAGCCAGGTGTCCGGAAATAAGCCTTTTATCCCGTTCCCGCTCCTTGGAAGAATCCACCCAAGAAGCGATACTCCATTGGGCTGAAAGCATTTCTCCTCGGATCGAGTCGACCGACCCCGGGGTCTGCACTATCGATCTAAGCGGCACGCGTTATTCTCAAGGGGGGGAATACCGATTTGGACAGGCCGGTCTCAATGCACTGGAGCAAATGCATCTCCGAGCACAGGCGGGTGTCGCCGCCCATCCGCAGCTCGCCCAGCTCGCTGCCCGTTTTGCCCGACCGAT
>JAHEOI010000073.1 GCA_018610125.1 Verrucomicrobiota bacterium | reverse complement strand
GCCCCACCAACGCCCCCCGACGTTCTTTCAGCGAGGCGATCCGGTCGTTGATTTCATCAAGGGCTACATCGGCCGCCGCCACATCCGCATACGGCACCGCTCCCGATTCGAACTGGGCCTCGGCAGCCCCATGTAGATCCTTGCGAATTCGCCGGTTTTCCCGAGCCACCTCCAAGGCACGAGCCAGGTAGGCATACTCGGCGTAAGCATGCTTGACTTCCGCCACCACTTCCAATCGCCGCTCTTCAAATCGCTGCTCAGCGGCCAATGCCTTTTCCATAGCCTTGGCTTCCCGGGCTCGAAGCTTGCCATACCAAGGAAACGTCTGAGAAAAAGTGACCGTTTGGACGTTCATCGATTTCTCGACGAAATAGGTGTAGTTGAGATTGGGATCTTTTAGCGCCCGCGCCTGAGGCACCCGTTCAAGCGCCGCACGCCATTTTTGAAAGGCTGCCTTCAAATCCGGGTGATGCGCGACGGCATAATGAATGTAGTCTTGTAACGCCGGTTCATTGGGCAGACTTTGAGTCACCCGATCGTTGGACCTGTGAGTCGAACTTGACCCGGAATCTTTTACGTCGTCGAACGAGGTCCGTTGCTGCCAAATCTGCAACCGATCCCTCGCATGCCGTTCTGCTGAGGGAGAAAAGCATCCTGCGAGTCCGATTACTCCGATTATCATTTTAACGTGTAGAGCGATCAGGTAAGCCCTAACGCGGTGCCTGCAATTCACGACATTGGCCAACATGGAAAGCTTTAGGTTTTACGGATATACCGAGCATTACTACTGGGAGACTACATCCCTATACGACTAGCGAGGCGTTGCCCCAGACCATTCGAAGCAGGGAGTATACAAACGAAAAAAGGTGCAGCACGGACATGCATGGCCGTTCCACCCCGGAACCGCACACGAAGCTGGATTAAATCAAATAGGTGCAATCCCGAATATAGATCGGGATCGGGGGACATCGGGGGACTTGGTGAGAGATGTCTGGTGGGGGCGGATTTGGATGAGTCTTGGAATGCAACTCAGTCTGCGCTAACAAACAAACAATGGAATGATGGTCTCCGCCCTTAAAACCGATCGCCGTCAAAATGGATGACGTGCCGGCACGGGAGGCTTCCATGGAACAGCAATTGCCCTGGAGGCACGAGCCACCTCCCTCGCAATCGACGGCGACTTCCTCTGGGGCCGTCCACAAGAGGCAGCCGTTGCAGTCCATACCGTAAACGGGTACGGCCCACAACATCAGACTCGTTAACAGAACTGTCATCAGTCGCGACAAAGCACGGCTATCCTAATGGCCATTTTCATTTTGTCAAGAGGGAGACAAGAATTGACGCGCTGGCTGCTGGGCAGGGAAAGAGAAACGCTTCGATCAGATGGACGGAGATTGCAGTGCAACCCCGCCGTGCGGCACGCACTAATGCTTCTGGCGGAATCAAGTCTTGACGACACAGCACCGTCACGGCTACACCATTCAAAACCGAGTCGAAAACGTCGCTGCATGTACGACTGCTACGACTGCATGTCTATGGTCGTTTAGAAACGGATGGGACGATTGCTATGTTCACAAAACCTTATCTCTGCACGCTCACCCTGCTCGCCGTGGCGGCCGGGATGTCGCCCAAGGTAAGTCTGGCCGAGGACGCGAAGCCGAATGTACTGTTCATTGCGGTGGATGACCTCAACGACTGGGTCGGCGTCCTCGGAGGCCACCCACAGACCCAGACGCCCAATATAGACCGTCTGGCCAACCGCGGGGTTTTGTTCACCAATGCGCACTGCCCTGCTCCACTTTGCAATGCCTCGAGAGCCGCCCTCATGAGCGGACTGCGCCCGTCGACAACCGGCGTGTATGGCAACCGGCAGCCGCTCCGCAAGGTGGCCCCCAAGGTCACCACTCTCCCCCAACATCTGCGCACATTCGGTTACTCGCCCCGCCGAGCCGGAAAGATCTTCCATGGACGGTTCCCAGAGCCGACTTCGTGGGACAAGGCTTTTCCAAATCGGCACGAAAATCGTCCCGTTGATCCCCAACCCGACCAGAGGCCAATCAATGGCATCTCCGGAGCAGGACACTTCGATTGGGGCCCTGTCAAGGTGGCAGAAGAGCAAATGGGCGACTACCAGGTGACGGAATGGATCATCGAACAGATCCAACGCGACCACGATAAACCGTTTTTTCTAGCTTGTGGTATCTTCCGACCGCACTTGCCGTGGTACGTGCCCCCGAAACACTTTACCGGGTTGCCATCCGAGGCGATTCAACGGCCACACACCATGCCGGAGGACCTCGCCGACCTTTCACAGAAGGCCGTTGATATTGCCCACACCGGCATCCGGGGCAATGACCACCGCGCCGTCACCGACAATAACCAATGGCAGCAGGCGGTGCGCGGCTACCTTGCCTCCATCCGATTTGCCGATCGTCAAGTGGGACGGGTCCTGAGAGCGCTGAAACAAGCCGGGCATGCCGACGACACCATCGTTGTTCTCTGGTCGGACCATGGTTGGCACCTTGGCGAAAAAGAAGCGTGGCGGAAATTCACTTTATGGGAACGATCCACACGGGTGCCGATGATCATTGCCGCGCCCGGGCATCTTCTCCATCGCAGCAGCAAGCCGAAAGGGGTCGTGTGCGATCGACCGGTCAATCTTATGGACCTCTACCCGACACTCTGTGAGCTGGCCGACGTACCGATTCCAGACCATGTCGAAGGCCGTTCGCTGCTGCCGCTACTGCGTGATCCGGAAGCCGGGTGGAATCGCCCCAGCATCACGACGTTTGGCTACAATAATCACGCCGTACGCTCGCAGCATCTGCGCTACATCCGCTACGGTGACGGGTCGGAGGAGCTATATGACCACCGACGCGATCCACACGAGTGGCATAACCTCGCCAATCATCCGGCCTACAAGGACGAAAAACAACAACTGCGCCGCCACCTCCCCAAAGACGATGCCAAGCCCGCCCCCCGAGTTAACCGCAAATGGTGGCCTAGCAAGGGCAAATGACACAGGACAAGAAAAGGAGACCGTCATGAAAGCGATGCAGGGACTCACATCAAATGCAGGG
>JAHEOI010000072.1 GCA_018610125.1 Verrucomicrobiota bacterium | reverse complement strand
GCATCCTCCTCGGTCATGTCCACTCGGTTTCAGCGAGGCCTTCCGGCTTGGATGTCAGCGTTCGCGCTTGCACCTCCTGAGATACCCGGTCCAGGAATTCGCCGACCGCATAGCTCCCTTCCTCGCCGTATTGTCTGGAGCGCAACGCAATCGTGCCGTTTTCGACCTCCTTCTTGCCAACCACGGCCAGATAAGGGATTCGATCAAGCCGAGCCCTTCGGATCTTGGCACCAATTTTTTCGTCATGGCGATCAACATGGGCTCGGAGCGACATCTCCTTGCAACGGGCCGCAATCTCGTCGGCGTAGGGCAATTGATCCTCGGAGATCGGCAGCAGTCGGATCTGTTCCGGTGCCAGCCAAACCGGAAAACTCCCGTTGAAATGCTCGATCAATAGTCCCATGTATCGCTCGATCGATCCGAAGATCGCTCGATGTACCATGACCGGGCGATGCGCCTTACCGTCACTGCCGGTGTATTCCAGCTCGAACCGTTGCGGAAGGCTGAAGTCGACCTGTATCGTTCCGATCTGCCATTTCCGTCCCAAGACATCCAAGGCCATGAAGTCGAGCTTCGGCCCGTAAAAGGCAGCTTCGCCATGGCCGATCGTATGATCGAGCTCGAGCTCATTGACCACTTCTTCAATGCATTGCTCAGCCGGCTGCCAGAGGGAATCTTCACCGACATATTTATCCTTGTCGTCGGGGTCTCGTAGAGAGACACGACACTGAGTGCGGATCTCGAAAAGGCCCATCACCTCCTGTACCATCTTCAGGCACTTCTTGAATTCCTCCTTTAGCTGTTCCGGGGTACAGAAGATATGCCCATCGTCCTGAGTGAAGCCGCGCACACGGACCAGGCCATTCAGCTCGCCGGATTGCTCATGGCGATAAACCGTTCCGAACTCGGCGTAGCGCTGCGGGAGATCGCGATAACTCCTCGGCTCGGATGCATAGACCTGGATATGCATCGGGCAGTTCATCGGTTTGAGCAGAAATTGTTTCTCCTCAATGTTGATCGGCTCATACATGCTATGGGCATAGAACGGGAAATGCCCCGAGGTCTTGTAAAGCTCGATGGATCCGATATGCGGGGTATAAACGCGCTCGTAATCATACTCGGCCAGTTTTTCCCCGATCAAGCGCTCGAGCTCCGCGCGCATGGTCCCGCCTCGGGGCAGCATGATGGGCAAGCCGGTGCCGACCATCGGCTCAATTCTAAAAAGCCGCAGCTCGTGTCCCAGTTTCCGGTGGTCCCGCTTGGCGGCTTCTTCGCGTTGATGCAGGAACCGCTTAAGCTCCTTCTGCGAGAAGAAGGCAGTCCCATAGACCCGCTGCAACTGCTTGTTGTTTTCATCGCCACGGTAATAAGCCCCCGCGACATTGAGCAGCTTAAAGGCGGGAATCTTTCCGGTGGAATCGACATGCGTGCCGGCGCAAAGGTCGACAAATTCTCCGTTTTGATAAAAGGAAATGGCCTCGTCTTCCGGGATGTCTCCGAGACGCTCGATCTTATAAGGCTGGTCTTTTTGATTCAGGAGATCCTTGGCTTCGTCACGAGAGAGCTCAAATCGTTGAAACCGCTGATTTTCCTCGATCACACGCTTCATTTCCGCCTCGATCTTTTCGAGATCCTCAGGCGTCAATCGGTGCTCAAGATCAAAGTCGTAATAAAAGCCACTATCCGTCGGCGGCCCGATGTCCAATTTCGCGTCTGGAAACAGTCGCAAAACGGCCGTAGCCATCACGTGGGCCGTTGAATGCCGAAGCTCTTGCAATGGCGTCATACTCACGTTCTGCCTCTCAATTCCGGGATACCTTCGCTCATGTCGTCTCCGTTACATGCAATCGATCTTGCCCGCCTCAATCAAGTATTTCGGTGCTGCACTACCGCTTGCACCGAGTGATTATGAATGCTCTCCTCATTCACTACGCTCACTTTAAAGCTATCAAACCGCTGATCTCCCCGTAAGCGCGTTACGACGTTGCGAGCGACATCTTCGGTAAACACAGGGTGGTCGTACGCCGACATCGTCACGTAACGCTCATCAGCCCGCTTTAACAGGGGGTAAAGGGGGGAAGAAGCGCTCTCTTCGACCATTTCGACCACTTCTTCGAGGTGGACTTCCAGCTCCTTCTCCGATGTCATCCCTTCATGATTGAGCGTCACTGTGACATAGGCCCGCTGGTTATGAGCCCCATAGTCACTGATTGCCTTGCTGCACGGACAAAGCGTCATCACCGGGACTTCCACGACTTGGTTCAGCGTCGACTTACCGGAACCGGTCAGACGGCCTCGATACCAGCTTCGGTAACCTTGCATCGCTTTCTTTTGGGTCACCGGGGAGCGCCGCTCCAAAAAATAAGTAAACTCCAGCTCGATCTCGGCGACGCCGGCCCCCTGCCGAGCACGAGTCTCTTCCAAAAGTCCCATCAGCCCTTCCAATCGAATCTCGCTCCGAGAGGCCAACAAGACCTCCATTAACCGACTCAGATGGACTCCTTTGCGCTCGGCGTCCAAATCAACGCCCAGACTGATCGTGGCAACGACAGACTGCGCACGATTGAGATCCTTTTCCCAGCCGGCAATGGTAGCGGGGCACTGGAACCCGGTAATCCCAACGAGATCCAATGGGACATCACGCTTGTCTGGAAGGCTCTGAGTATCTTCCGAGCTTGTCGCCGAGTGTTGGACCTTCATTTCTTCCATCTGAGCTTCTCCAAGCAAACGGCAAATTTGCCGATCAGTGGCAGGCCCATCTTCTAAGCCTTCCCGGGGGCGGTTTTCGGCGCCGATCCGTGGCCATTGAAGCTGCGCCAAACACTGAACGGAAGGCTTCCAATCCCAATCAAGACCAACTGACTGAAGACAAACAGCAAGAGCCAGAACACCGCCGAATCCATAAACCCGTATGAGTGCAACCCGACTCCAAGCATATTGACCCCGAACCAAGACCAGGCCGTGATGACGTTGCCAAAGATACTTAGCACCGCCATTCCCCTTTCTCGCGCCACTCCGGCCCAGCGAGCGTGGAGAATGAGCGCATTCCACAAGACGATAATGAGAGCCCCATTCTCTTTTGGATCCCAGCCCCAGAATCGTCCCCAGGATTGGTCGGCCCAGATGCCTCCCAGGACGGTTCCGGTAAAACTAAGGAGCAGAGCAAAGCAGACGATGCCGTAGATCATTCGCCCCAGCACACGGTAAGTCTCTTTGGTCAGCGACTTGGTAAAGACCCCTCTCAAAACAAAGAGGATCCCGAGAAAACCGGCCATGAAGGTGGCGGTATAGCCGAGCGTCACGGTCGTGACATGGGTCGCCAACCAGAAGTTGGTATCCAGCACCGCCTGCATCATTTCCATCGTATCCCCATCGCCGCTCAGATTCTGGGCAACCAACAAGCCGAGAAAGCCGATCACGGAAGCCAATGTGGTTCCGATCGAATTCCGGTAAATCCATTCAAGTACCAGCGCAAAGAGCACAGCCCCCCATCCGATAAATACCGCCGACGAGTAGAGATTCGTCACCGGGGGACGACCCTGAAGCCACATGCGTGCGATCAAGGCACCTGTATGGACCACCAGGGTCAAGGCCGTCAACCAAAACGCACCACGGTTCAAGGGCTTGGTCCAACCAAGCCATCCGAAACAAACCATGAGGAAGACAATCAAATAAAGGGCCGAGCAGTTATAAAACGGAGCAAAGGCATGAAAGAACGCCTCAAAATTCGACTTCGCGACTTGCTTGGGGAGGTTCCTTGCTTGCCAATCGTGATACTCCGCGACCTTTTGATTGAACTGCTCCACATTCTCCGCCCGATAAGCATTCAGAATTGCGGTCAGATAGCGCACAGCCCGATCCGGCTTTGGGGCTTCACTGAGGGCGGCATTGACTGTATCACGCAAACGAGCAAACATGAGCGGCTGCCATTTGTCGCTCCCGTCGCTTGGCGGGACCGCAAAGGGCAACGTCATCTCCCGAAGCCGCTGATACCGCTGCATGAGCTGAGTCAACTGCTGCCGATTCTGGATTTGATGAAAATCGAAGATCTCGTGTGAGCTTGCGAGGCGGTGATAGAGCTGGATCTGGCGATTGAGCTCAAGGATCTTCCGGTCGAAGACACTTCGATTGCCCGCGTCCTTTTCGCTCGCCAAGCGGGCCTGCTTCGAAATCTCTTGCAGGTTGTTTTGATTATCAAACTCGGATAGGGCGTACCGAAAGCCGGAGCGCGCTTGCAGCCCGAGCAGATCCAACACCTGCTTATTTTCAATTCGGAAGACCTTGTGCTCCCTCGCTTCCGGCTTGAACGCGATCACATCCAGGAGCCACTCGATTGCCGGTCGTTCGTTGCCGGACTCATCCTCATACGTCTGACGATCTGAAATAATCTTCAGGCTGTTGCGGGCGAGTGTATCATAAGGCTTGACCCGCCCTTGATAGACGATCGAGAGCTTACCGAACTCACGGATATTCATCTCGCCGGGATTACCAGGCGGGAATCCCTTACCGACCAAGTAAACGGCACCCAAAAAGAGGACCAACCATGGGAAGATCTGATTGAATCGCTTCATTATCGCTTCTTCCTTTTCAGAAACTGGATCAGGCTCGATCCAAAATGATACAAGAGGCCTCCGGAAACCATCGCGCATGAGATGTAGGGCATCATCCACCCCGGATTGCGCACCACCTGTAAGATGGTGGCCGAGTTGTCCGGCTTGAACGAGGCTTGATAAAAGGTCTGCCCTTCATAGCGCAATGGATGGTTCATGTAGATCTTGACCTTCCGGTTGACATTCTCATCGGGATCGATAAGACGGAGATGGCTCGCAAAGTTCTTCGGCTTGTCTGTCCCGAGATATTTATCATGCCGAAAATCGATCAAATGCATCGTGTAGTCCTTATAAGTCCGCTGAAACCGGAGAGAAAGCTCGTAGGTCTTGCCGTTAACCGTCACGGTCTGGGACATATCATTGAAGCTGAACCATTGCGACGTAAGATAGGTCCCCAGTGACTCGCCGGAACCCTTTTCTTTAAGTGTGACATAAGCTGAGGCCGCATTTACCTGCTGATTCGGGTTCGTGCCACTCACCTCTCGACGCTCCTGGGCAATGAACGATTTACCGTTTCCGGCCGTCGCCGGGTTGGGATGGTTGCCTTGAAGCTTCGACAAGCGGTGGATGCTCGAGTTCTTCATGAACTGACGCACCTGAATATCAAACGGGAGGTACTCGTGCCGGATCATGCCGGCCCGCCGAAGCTTTTTTCCCGGCACCACAACGACTTCGTTATGATCCTCCGGAGAGCGATCAATGACTGCGAGCTCGACGGAGCGTATGTCTTCGGTGTAGCTTGCCGATTCCCCCTCATTAATCGTCATCCGTCCCTCGGTCGCAAAGAGTCCGGTCACAAACTCACTGATGACCATCACGATCAGCCCCGCGTGAATCAGCAAAACGCCAAACCGCTTTCGGTTTGTCTTGAATCGCACCGCGTGCGCCGAAATCAGGTTGACAAGGATCACGCCACCCAAAAGGTAACCGCCCGGATAGGGAAATGTCCCGGAGATGCCCAACGAATCCGGGAAAAAGATCCCCAATTCAACCCAAGCAATGCCCGTGCGAAAATATTGGCTCATTACCGACCAAATCCCCTGATCGACTTGAGCCAATGTCCCGGCGAAAATGAGGAATATTGACAAGGCAAACAGGACAATCGTCAGCTTCAGTGATGCCAATATTGATGGCAACCTCTGGTAAAGCGGCTTGTCACGTCCGCGCCGCTGCCGCTTTGTTCCGGTTTCACCTTGGGCTTGGGCTTCCCGTTCTGGCGTTGTGCTCGCGCTACTATTGGCCATCGCCACCTCCGGCTTCCTGAGAATTAAATGTCACCGATTTCACAAACCGTTTAAAGGCCGATTTTTGACTCGCCACCAACGAAGAGGGGCCCCTGAGCTTGAAGAACCAAGACTGACCTCCGTGGCGGGTCACGGCCGCTAAAATTCGGGTGTCACCATCGCTGCCTTGATTCGACGGCTTTAGATCAACATAAGTCGCGGATCGGCCTGCCAACTGGAGCTCTTGGGTTACCTCATCCAGCTCACTCTGGCTCACCGGTTTGAGGCCGATTTGTCGACGCCAGCGATTAACGTTCGCCAACAACCCACCTGCCTTGCCGGTAAGCGATATCACGCTGATGTCACACTTTTGCCCATCCTGCACCACTTGAAACGAAGCTGTCCGCATCGCGCTGCCACCGGGGTTCGGCTCCCATCCCTCCGGGACCGTAAAGTCGATCTTTGAGTCGTCCTCCTCTCCTGTGGCCATGGCCGATCCCGAGTTATTCCGGGGATCGACGCCCCCTTGAGGCGCGGAGGATTTCCTCGATGGGTCGATCGACCCGCCGCTTGAGGCACCACTTGAAGCAAACGGAGCCATCCCCGAATTGCGGCTACCCGGACCTGTCATATCAACAATTGTGACGGTCTCGCCCCCGATTTCCTTCTTCTCAACAAGCTCTTTTACGTCTCCCTTACCGACCGGCGAGAGTCCGATCTGACGCCGCCAACGGTTAACATTCGGCAGTACTTTGGAGGCTTCGGGACCAAGCGGGGTCACAGTAACCTCCAACGGATTCGGCTCACTGCCGATCACCAGGGTGGCATATCGCATTGACGACCCACTAGACTCCTTCTCTTTCCACCCCTCCGGAAGCGTCCAATCAATCCCGTTCGGCCCCTCGGCATCGAGCTCAACCGATTGAATAAACTGATCAAAGGCCTTTTGCTGCAGCGCGACCTCTTCCGGAGGCCCCATTAACTTGAAGAACCAAGTCCTTTTCGAGCCGGGCCAGATCGCGGCGATAAGCCGCTTCGGCTTCGCTTCACTCGACGAAGAAACAGCCGATGTTTCATTGGTGGCGACGCTCTTGGCAACCTCATATCGCCGGATCTTGGCGCGGTCACACCCTGCCACCAGGAGCGAGCCCAACACCGCTCCAAAAACAATAAGACACCACTTTTGCTTACTCAAAATCGCTACCGATCTACTTTGGATTAGCCTTTTCTCAGGCTCCTCTCATACAAACATCATGACACCATGCTGGCTGCTTTTCCTCACCCGAGAGACAGCGAGACCTTGAGACATCGAAAACACCATTCCGACAAAGCCAAAAAAGGGCGACACAGCCACTAGTCACCCAGCCACTCTCTAGGGTTTAGCTGAAGTCAAGCGATCGCTCGGAGCTCAGAATTCACCATCGACTTCGCATTTCAATGACAACTTTACCCGGGGAGAGCAGTTCGGTCAAATGGGCGAAGCCATCCGCAGGGGCTCAACTTTTTGCGGTAGCGACGGGACTCCGTTGCCGTCCGCACGTGGACGTCGGGGAGGACGTCCCTATCAGCCCAGACGGAGGTCCTGGACGTCGGGGACGACGTCCTTATCAGGCGAAGAAGGTTACGAAAAGCTCCTACCTAATCCTTTTGTGCGATCTTCTTCTCGACGTATTTTTCCTGGCAGTCGCTACAGCAGAAATAGACGGCCTTGGTCAAGGTCGCGATCATCTTGTGACCGGACTTCGCCTTGTCGCCGCTGATCGGGCATTTCTTTGGACCGTTATCCTTCGCGTGGATCCGATTCAAATATTTCCCCGGGCATTTGTCGCAGCAGAAGTAAACTTTTTCGCCGTTGTGAACCAAGAAATTCTCCTTACTGGCAGGCTTCCCACTGATCGGGCATTTCCCCGGCTTGCCATCGGTAAGCTCAAATCCCTGCTTATCGGCAAACTTCTTCGGGCAATTCCCACAGCAGAAGTAAGTCATCTTCGAGGTCACATGCAAAAGCCGTTTATCCTTTTTGGCAGGCTTCCCGCTGATCGGACACTTGGAAGGGCCTTCGTCCTTGACCTTCAACTTCTTTTCGTATTTCTCGGGACAGTCCTGACAGCAGAAATGGACTTGCTTGCCGTTGACATTCAAGGCGATATCTTCCTTGGCCTTCTTGCCGGAGATCGGGCAGGTATCCCCCTTGTCGGCAGCGGATGAGACCTGGATCGACATGGCCAGGATAAGAGACGAAAAAATAGCGATTCCGTGTTTCATGTGGTTCCTTTGGTTGAATTCCAGTAAACGATTCATTAATCGGATGGTTTTGACAATTTAGGGAGCCCGGGGGCTCCTTTTCGGCTGACCTGGTTTGAGTCTCTTATGCCCCCTATTCCGAGAAAGTTCCAAGCAGCACTTGCGCGATCGAGGTGCTCGAGCCTCCGTCTCCCTTCTTCGCTTTCCCCCCCTTCTTGGCCTTCTCTCCCTTTGAAGTTTGTTTCTTCTGAACTTGGGCCAGCTCAACGCCACGATTGACAGTCACCCCGGGCAACGCGCCCTCGAGCATTTTGGCCCCCGAAGCCGTGACTTCGGTCTGCCATACATAGAGGTTGCTTAACGACTTCAGATCTGTCAGATGCTTCAATCCGGCATCGGAGACTTGGGTGCCGTAGAGGTTCAGGTAGGTCAAATTTTGGAGCTCGGAAAGATGGGCCAGTCCCTTATCTGTGATGGCGGTATTATTGAGATCAAGCCGCATCAGGTTGGGCAGCCCTTTCAAATGAGCCAGCCCTTTATCGGTGATCTCGGTCTCTCCGAGATCGACCTCGGTCAAATGGGGCATCTTGGCCAAAGGCTTAAGATCTTCATTGGTGATCTTGTCGTCGACCAGACTAAAATTGACACGGACCCAATCGACATCTTGAGCAACGGGCCTGACCGGGATCCCGGCTCGTTTGAGCCGGGCCATAGCGATCTTCTCTTCGTTTGCGACCGGCTTTTTAACAAGATTAACCGGAAACGCCTTGCCGATCAGCTCGTAATACTCTTCCTTCGGCCACTCCGCCCCTTGATCGATCCATTTACGGAGCACTTTCAGCTCGCTTTCCGAGAGCTTGGCAAGGGCCGGCTTGACCTCCTTGTTGTAATCGACAAGCTTGGAATCAGTCGTTGTGGGCCAATTCGCCCCTTTAGCGATCCAATCCTCGATTAAAGCGATCTGTTTATCACTCAGCGGCTCGCCTTCGGCCGGCATGACGTCGTCATGATCCGGCGGAAGGCTGATCCGCTTGACCATCTCACTTTTCTCGGGCTTGCCCGGTTGGATCACGTGCATTGCGGACTCGGCCACATCGAAACGAAAATCGCCTTTCTGCTTCTTCGGTCCGTGGCATTCGTAGCAGCTTTCTCGGAGAATCGGCTGAATCTTTTGAGCAAAGAGGGTATCACCCCCTTGGGGCCAGTTGGCCCCTTGCTTGATCCATTTCCGGATGAGCTCGGTCTGGGCTTGCGACAGCGGCTCGCCTTCGGAAGGCATGAAGTCCGAATCGTCTTCCGGCAACGTAATTCGCTTATAGAGCTCACTCTTATCGGGCTTGCCGGGGATGATGGACTCTCCGATGGCCGTCTTGGGACCATCCAGGCGCAGATCGCCCTTCTGCTTATCGGGACCGTGACATTCGACGCACGACTGCTGAAATATCGGCCGGATATGCCCGGCAAAGCTCACCTGGTCGACTTTGGAAGGGTCCACCGCGGCAGTTTGCCGCTTCTCCTTGGCAAACACGGCGGTCAGGTTGCCCACCTGGGCGCCGCTCGCATTTTCCTTCACCGTGGCATTATCAAGCTTGACCGACACCACTTCCGAGACATCGGCGACTTCGACGGAGAGGAGCTTCGAGACTTTGGAGATGCCGTTATCCGCGGTGACTTCAACCTCGAGCTTGTCCGACGCTTCGTAGTCGGCAGCCACACCCTTTTTGAGCTTCAACTGATTCTCTTTGACGATCTCGAATTTATCCGCATCCGGCCCTCCCGAGATTGAAAACCGGATCTCCTGAGACTGCCCAAAAAGGCAGCTCGCCGCCACTAGAAACGCCCCCAAAAACAGACCGATCTTTTTCATAACATCACTGGCATCTCACACTACTGAGTTTTCAGCTTTAACTGGCACGTTTGCTTGGTTCCCACCATGCTTTCGAGCCCCGCTTCGATTTTCTCTTTCTCCTAATCTAGGACGAGCTCAAGAGCACAATCCCTATTTCGCCCGATGCCTTCGACCGGATGAAGCGAGTCCTGCTGGGTCATACTTGAAGATAGTCAAACAGATCCTGCAATTGAAGTCAAGCGGTCTCATTCCCATTCAATAGTGGCAGGCGGTTTACTGGAAATATCGAGGCAGACCCGGTTGACGCCCTTGACTTCATTGATGATCCGATTCGAAATGCGTTCCAGCAGCTCATACGGGAGACGCACCCAATCCGCAGTCATCCCATCCGTCGACTCAACGATTCTCAATGCGATGGTGTAGCCGTAAGTCCGTTCGTCTCCCATCACCCCGACACTTCGTACCGGTAACAGCACGGCAAAGCTCTGCCATATCTCGTAATACCACCCGGCTTCCTTCATCTCTTCGACAACAATTGCATCCGCACTGCGAAGGATCTTGCAGCGTGCGGAAGTTACCTCGCCAATAATGCGAACCGCCAGCCCCGGTCCCGGAAACGGCTGCCGAAATACCATCTCCTTGGGCAGGCCAAGCTCCCTCCCGAGCTCCCGGACTTCGTCCTTGAAAAGCTGCTTTAATGGCTCCACCAGCTCAAAGCGCATCTTCTTTGGAAGCCCCCCGACATTATGATGGCTCTTAATGACCGCTGCGGGATTGCCTTCGATAGAGACGGACTCGATAATGTCGGGATAAAGCGTCCCTTGAGCGAGAAACTTGGCATGGCCGACCTTTTTGGTGGCCGCTTGAAAGACCTCAATGAAAGTCTTGCCGATAATCTTCCGTTTGCGCTCCGGATCCGTCACCCCCTTCAGTCGCTGCATGAAGGTCTGGGTGGCGTTCTCATAATGCAGCTTCATGTGGAAGTGACGGCCAAAAACCTCGCGGACGACGTTTTCTTCGCGTCCGCGCATCAAGCCATTGTTGACCAGAATACAGGTCAGTTGACTTCCGATCGCCCGATCCAACAATGCCGCCGCCACACTGGAATCCACCCCGCCGCTCAAGCCAAGGATCACCCGCTCATTCCCGACTTGATTGCGAATCTCCTCCACGGCCTGGTCGATATATCGACGCATCGTCCAGGTTCGTCCGCAACCGCAAATTGAATGCACAAAATTGCTCAGCACCGTTTTTCCGCGCGGGGTATGAGCCACCTCGGGGTGAAACTGGAGCCCGTAAAACAGCCGTTTCGGATCTTCCACCGCTGCCATATCGGAATTTTCGGTCACGGCCACGGACTGAAATCCTTTCGGCAGCTTGGTGACGCGATCGCCGTGCGAATTCCAGACTTGAAGGCGTTTCGGCAATTTCCGAAACAAGGCACATCCGGGGCTTTTGACTTCCAGGCGGCCTTTTCCATACTCCCGTTTTTGGCTCTTCTCGACTTGGCCCCCTAGGAAATAGGTTAAAACCTGCAGCCCATAGCAGATCCCGAGCACCGGGACTCCAAGCTCAAAGAGCTTCCGATCGGGCAGCGGCGCTTGCTCATCATAAACACTGGCGGGGCCTCCTGATAAAATAAGTCCCTTGATAGGTCGCTGACGAATCTCTTCGGCCGATGTGTTAAACGGGAGTATCGAGCAATAGACTCGACACTCCCTTATCCGGCGCGCAATCACTTGAGTGTACTGCGAGCCAAAATCCAGGATGACGATTTCCTCCGACATTATTAAACCTAATCTCGATCCTATTTGATGATACAACGAAGAGGAAACACTATAGCGCCGCTAAGGGTCTGGAAAGGAATAAGTGTGCCATTTGGCGGGAGCG
>JAHEOI010000071.1 GCA_018610125.1 Verrucomicrobiota bacterium | reverse complement strand
CCCAGCCCAAGTAGAAGAGCGGCAGCTCGATGTTCTCGCGAACGGTAAGCTGCGGGATCAGGTTGAAGCTTTGGAAGATAAACCCAAGGGTCCGTAAGCGGAGCTCGCTGAGGTGGTCGTCGTCCATCGTCTCGATGTCCTCATCATTAATGATGCACCGGCCTGTCGTTGGTCGGTCGAGACACCCGATCAGATTGAGCATTGTGCTTTTGCCCGAGCCGCTCGAGCCCATAATGGCCCAAAAGCTCCCTCGACCAATCTCTACCGAAACGCCATCCAAGGCGTGCACTTCAGCCAGGCCCATCTGATAGACCTTGGTCACATCCTTCAATGTGACGGCTTTTCCATTCCCGTTTTGGGATCCCATGCTCATTCGCTTCCCTATAATGGTCTGAGGCAACGCCTTGCTACGAGGTGCCTTTTCCACGACCCGAGCCGCCGCCATCAAGCTGTCGACTCCCCTCTGCCCGAGCGTCTCGCTCGGAGGCGCTTTCATCTCGCCCGGTCATGCCGTCTCGTCCCCCGCCTCGATTAGGACGCTCTTCTTCAGGGCGCCCACGCTCCTGCTTGCCCTTCTTTTCCTCACCGGACTTGGACTTGCCTTTCCCGGATTCCTTTCCGATCCGCTTGGCCCCTTCTTCCATCGGCGGATTCAAGAGCACTTGCTCACCCGTTTGCAATCCGCTGACAATCCGAATCATCCGATTATTGTCAAGACCGACCTGAACAACCCGCTTCTGCGGCCGTCCATTCGGACCGACGACGTAAACCGTAGGCTGCCCATCGACACGAATCACCGCCTGAATCGGCACATACTTGGTGCTATCAAACTCCTTGACTATGATCTCGGCCTGGCAGCTCATCCCGGGCCGCAACACCTTGGCCCCGCTCGTGATCGCCACCTCCGTGTTGTAGACCTTTAGGTCCGGATTGAGCCAACGGCTTTGACTGTCCGGCATGAGGGCGATCTTCTTGACGTGCCCTTCGAACTCCCGATTCGGAATGGCATCGGTGGTGATCTTAACCGGCAGTCCTTCTTTAACCTTCTCCAACATCGACTCATGGATCTTGACGTCGGCCGTCATTTGGTCCGAGGCCGGCAGCCGAAAAAGCTCCTGCCGCTCCCGGACTTCAACCCCTTCGTCCAATGGCTGATCGTCATCCCATCGGTCTTGGCCTGTCGTCCCATAAACAACCATCCCCGCTTGAGGCGCCGTGATCGTGCACGCAGCCAGTTGCTCCTTCGTCTTTTTCAAGCGTGAGACTTGCCGATTGTAGCTTTCCTGCTGAGCATTCAGTTTCGCCTGAGCATCCCGCACACTGGAAGCGGCTGTCAGCACCGCCTTCTCCACGAGAAATGCCTGCTGATCGACCGCGCTCATGAGCTCCTCAAGCTTACGCCGTTTCGTAAACTCCTGCAAAAGCTCTTTCTCGGTTTTGGCAAGCTGCAGATCGAGCTTGGTCGTCTGGTACGAGAGCCGATCGCTCTCATATTCCGTCTCGGTAATGTAGCCACGATGGAACAGGTTGGACGAGCCCTTGTACTGATCCTTGGCCTGGGCAAGCTGCATGTCGATCTTGTCGATATTGTTTTGAGCCTGTTCGAGCTCCTGGGCAAATTGTCCCTGTCGCTGGGTCTGGAGCTCGCCCGCGAGGTCGACTTGGCTCCAGTTGACCGCGGAGACTCGTTCCGCAAGATTGGTCAGCGCCACGTTGTCATACGACTTTTCGTCCCAGTTGAGTATCTCCCAAATGCTTCGTCCGGTATACTTCTCGAGGTCGAGCAGCGCCAACCGCAAATTGACTTTCGCCGAATCGATATCGGACTCGCCTTGCTTCTTGGCAAGCTCCAGATTCTCCCGGGCCGTTACGAGGTTTGCCTTCGAAGTCTGGACGTCGAGCTCGTCATTGACCAGCTGATCCTCCAGCGAGCTGGAATCAAGCTCCATCAGCTTGTCGCCTTTTTCGACATGAGTCCCCTCGGGGATCAACCAAATAATAGTCGTTCGGCCCTCGACCTTGTTGTGGATTACCTTGGCATTACTGCTGCGGACATTGCCCGAGGAAGTCACACTGATGGTCAGCGGCGCCTCCTCCACGGTATAGAGCGCTTTCTCGGCAATTTCGATCTTCGATTCCGAGGAGCCGATCATAGATAGGGCGGTACCGATTAGCACCAGTGCCACCAGCAGCGCCGTCACCCACCACCAACGGCGGGCTGATAGCTTTGAGATGAATGAGTTCGAAGAGCTCATAGCTTACGATTCGTTTAAGGTTTCGGGATTGAATTCTTGATAAAGTCCGTCTTCGCCCACTTTGAGGACCCCCATGTCCCGCTGCAGCTCCAGCTCGGAGAGGCGATAATCGATCAGCGCCGAGGTGACTTGGTTTTCCGCCTCCAGTTGTGCCGCGAGCGCCTCGTTAATATCCCGCGCCGACACTTGCCTTCCCTCTTCCTGCATGGCTCGAGTCCGTTCAACCCGCCGATTGGCCACCCGCCGGGCAACGATTTGAATCCGGTAGCTCTCGCGTTGCTCCACAAGCGCTCTGAGACCGAGCCGAATATCCTGCTTGACTCGGTCTTCAATGGATTGAAGCCCCCGTACAGCCTGTTCCAGGCCGATGTAGCTTTGACGATAAGCATTCCGCTCAGCCGTCCGCTCAAACGGGAGGTCAAACTGAAGTCCTCCACTATAACCCCCCTCTTCCGGGCGCAGATCCGCATTTGGGAGATCAGCCGAGCCCAGAGACCGCCCCTCCCCAAACGAGGCATCTGCCACGAGATTCAATGATGGCTTGAGGCGATCGGCGGTAATATAAAGCTGACGCTGAGCATCATAAACTTGCTCTCGAGCGACAAGAAGGTCAAGGCGATTCGTCAATGCGAGGCTGATAGCTTGGTCTTCCGGGATTTCGAGCGGGCCGCGGTCTTCGGGGGAAGGCTCTTCAAGCTCGATCGGCGCCTCGGCATCCGAAATTTTTTCACCGCGTAAGTCTTCAAGCGTCGGAATATCGAGCTGCAGCCGCTTGTTGGCCGTCTTGGTCAGCTCTTCCAATTCGGATTCGTCCGTCACGACGCCCGAATCCGTCGGGAGACCGAGCTGAATCTTAAATCGGTCCAGCGAATTCGTGTATTGCTGTTTGGCCGTAATCCAATTATTCCGGCTTCCAAGCTCGGACGACCGGGCCTGGTCAAGGTCACCCGGCGCCCTTCCCTGATCTTTATCCCATTTCAGCATCGCCCGCGTCCGCCGAGTCGCCAGCACTTGATTCCGATAGTTGTTTCGGGCGTTCGCGACCTGATCCTGAGCCTGCAACGTCTCGTAGTATTGGCTGACGATTTTGACGACGAACTCGCGCTTGAATCGCTCGAACTCCCAAATCGCGTAAAGCACGTCCCGTTCCGCCTGAGTCAACGGCTCGGTCACGACGTGGCGTCCCGCGCCTTGCAGTAAGGGGACCGTGATTGAGGCATCGGCCGCCAAGCCAACCGCCGAGCCCCCACTATTGGACAGCAGCTTGGCGAGGTCGACGATAATCCGACTCGTCAGGCTGGCCCCGCTTTTGAGCCTCCGGGTCACACTCCCTTCCCCGGTATTTTCCACGCCGGTTACGGTATCTCCGGCCAGATTCGCACTGAAGATACTATCCAAAAGCCCTTGATAGGTGTTCCGGAACTGGTCGATCTCGAGATCAAGGTTGAGGGCGGCCCGATAAACCTGCTCCTTCTGGCTCTGATACTCTCGACTATTGCGAGCGGCCACTTGAAGGGCCTGCTCCAAAGAAAGCCTCACCTTTTTGCCTTCGACGACTTCTCCGATAGGCTCCCCCTGTTTTTCAGGCTCAGGGTAATCCTTTTCGGGCTCGTGCTTCGTGTCCGGGAGCTTATGGCTGCCATACGAGGCCGAGCTCGACGTCGGCAGCTCCTGGGTGCTTAGCAAGCGGCGACGTAACGTCTCAGCCGGGCGTTCGACCGTAAACGCCTCGGAGTTGGTACGCCCCAAAGCCTCTTGCTGCTTTTGATGAATAATTTTCTGGGCGACTTGATCCGACTTCTCGCGATACTGCCTTGGACTCCAACACCCGGCAACGAGAAGCAACGCCATCCCATAAAAAGTAATCGCCGAAATTCGGCGGATCGATCTCTCAGCTCGTCTTCTAACCATTATCATTGAACCCACGGATTGCTTTTAAAGCACACAATTGCTGTTATGTGAAAGTTTTCTTCTCCCTCTCCTGCCGACTATCGGTGCGGAGCCCGAATACGAGAGACATTTGTGCGTTTCTACAGGTCTCATCGGCAATCAGCAAAATAACGATCACTCCCCCGCTTCGGTTACAAAAAATTAAAAAAAGATGCTTCCCCAACGCACACGTTAGAGAAGCACCCGATCTTCACTACGACCGTTTTCGACCGTTTTCGACCGTTTTCGTAATCCGGCCACTGACCGTTAACCCGTTAAGGCTATCCCTTAACCTTCACCTTCATCCCGTTCGCGTTCGCGACGGTCATCACCTTCCCGATCCCGGCGTTCTCCTTCCCGTTCGCGTTCTCGTTCTTCGTGCCGCTCCGGATCACGAATCCGATCGCGATCACGCTCTTGACGCTCGCCTTCGCCATAACGGCGCCGAAAGTGCTCTCGTCGCTCTTCCATCCGATCTCGCATACGCTCGGCCCGCGTTCGGAGATGTTTCTTGAGCTCGTGAAGCTCGTGACGAAGCTCTTTGACCTCGCCACGGAGCTCATGAAATTGCTTCTGCATCACATGCGGCGGCAAAGGACGCTTGCCAGGAACCGGCGGTTTAGGATGCCCTTTACCCTTCATCTTGGCTCGCTTTTCCATTGCCTCCTTCCCGGCGGCATGTCTTTTCTTCATTTCCGCCATGTGCTTATCGTGAAGCTCCTTGGCATGCTCCTTAACCTCCCGAGCCTTTTCCTTAAGCTCGGCCGCTTTTTCCTTAAGGCCGGCTTCCTTGAGGTGCTCAGCGGCCTCATTCAAATGCTTGGAGCGCTTCTTGGCGTGCTTGGCCTTTTCGAGCCATTTCGATTTCGGGCAGCACCCCTTTCGATCTCCCCCCTTGCATTCGGACTCCGAAGCTGGGCAGCTTCCCTTTCGATGCCCTTTCTTGCATGCGCAATCCGCGCCCTTCCGCTTCTCGGCTTTGCGGCCATGATGCTTGCCACGGCTTCCTTCGAAACGCTCTTTCTTGGAAGAGCCTTCCGGGGGCTTCGCCATCGCCACGCCGGGCCCGGCATAAGCCATGCCCACTGCCACCGCGACGACAAGGGTCAAGCCGATGCTCAGAGGGCCCCGCGCCAACCGCGCGTTTCCATTGGTATTTCTGCTTCCGATCATACGATTCCTTCCGTTGATTTCTCCATTAAAAGCGACCTCGTACCGCTTTTTTGGCATGTCATTTGTTAAACGCCACGTCGGCCCCGTTGGTTACGAGGAAATTTTTTGCTTGGAGGAGCTCGCCTCTCTTATTCCACTTATCTCTTTCTTCTCCAAAACGCAGGACCTTCGGGACGAGGTCCCTATCAGGCCCTGATAAGGGCATTCTCCCGGACGTCCCACTTTTTTCTCCGCTGGAATTGAATTCGAGGACCACTCGACTATTGTGGTATGCTGCAAGAGGAAATCGCATGGAGGCCTTGCATTTGGAAAAAAGGAAGGCCGAGCAGAACAAGAGAAAGCAGAGGCGTAACGGAATAGAGGTATGAAGGATTTGATCAAGAAAACATTGTTAACCGGATTGGGGGCAACGGTGACCACCAAAGAGAAGATTGAATCGATGCTCCATGAATTTGTGGAGAAGGGAAAGATCTCCTCACAGGAGGCACAACAAATGGCCGAGCGCATTGTTGAGGACAGTAAGCGCGAGTATGAAGAGGCCAAAGGCGACGTTCAAGGCCAATTTGACAGCCTCCTCAAGCGAGCCAACGTCGTGACACAGCAGCAATTTTCGGAGCTGGAGGTCCGAGTTAAACAGCTCGAGGAGCAGATGGAGCGCCACAAGCAAGAGGTCCATGGGTCCGACCCCACCTCGAGCCCAACCGGATAACGGATAACGGACGCAACGCCGATTCGAATTGAGACCGCTTCATCTTCTCAGCAACGCTGTCCGGGCAAAGACGATCATCAGCGTGCTGGTGCGTTACGGGTTCGAGGATATCCTCCAGCAGCTCGAAACGCCGCCGGGATGGCTCACTCGATTGGTGGCCCATAAGACCGAGGGATTAACCACCTGGCAGCGGATTCGGCGTGCGTGCGAGGAACTGGGACCGACCTTTGTCAAAATCGGGCAGGTCTTAAGCACGCGCCCGGACGTCTTACCGGAATCGTTGATTGAAGAGCTCCGGTTGTTACGGGATCGGGTCCATGCCGAGCCGTTCGAGAAGATCAAGCCGGTGCTCGTCGAAGGACTTGAAGGCGAGCTGGAAGACTATTTTACAGAGTGGAATTCGACACCGGTCGCTTCCGGGTCGATTGCTCAGATCTATGTGGCTCGCCTCAGGACGGATCAATCTCAGGTGGCCGTCAAAATCCAGCGCCCGGGCATCTACAATGCGATCCTGTCGGACTTGGATATCCTGGCATGGCTGGCCCAGCAAGTCCACCTTTATGTCGATGCACTCCGCCCCTTCGATCTCCCGAACGTTGTCGAAGAGCTCCGAAGCGGGCTACTCCGCGAGCTCGATTTCCGTAACGAAGCTCACAACGCGAGGCTCTTTAATACCGTCAACCCCTATCCCACCAAAGTCTTCGCCCCCAAGGTTAATGAATCCCTCAGCTCTCGCAAGGTGCTGGTGACCGAGTGGGTGGAAGGGGTCTCCCCGACTCAAGGGGGATTGACCGAGCCGGAGCGCAAGCTCCTGGCTTACAATGGAGGTAACTCCGTCTTCCACCAGATTATCATTGCCGGCTTCTTCCACGCGGATCCTCATAGCGGCAACCTTTTGATTACGCCCGATTTGCGAATCGGCTTCATTGATTGGGGATTGGTCGGTTACCTCACCCGCCAGCGCCGCTATTTTCTGGCCGACCTCTTCGCAGCGATCGTCGCCCGCGACCCGGAGGAGGTGGTGGCCGTCGCGACCCAGCTCACAACAAGCCATCGGCGGCTGGACACCGTTACTCTGGAAAAGGAAGTCACTCGCATCCTCCATCAGCATTCCCATCTTCAAACCGGAGAAGCCGCGATCGGTCGGCTAATCTTTGACCTCCTCTACCTTTTCGGCTCGAACGGGATCCATGTCGCACGAGATTATACGCTCTTGGCCAAAGCCGTTATCTCGATCGAGGAAACCGGCAAAATGCTCGATCCCTCTTTTGAAATCCCGACGATCGCGCGGCCCTTCATCGAAGACCTGAGCTGGCAACGTTGGAACCCATGGACACGAGCCCGACAAACCTATGGGAAGCTTATGGCCTCGCTAAGCCGACTCCAACAGCTCCCCGAGGATGTGCAACGCCTGCTGCGGCGGATCGAAAGCGAAGACATCGGCGTCCATCTCTACCACAAAGGACTCCGGGAGTTCGAAGACACCCTTCACTCGGTAACGAATCGACTCGTGCTGGCCATCATCATCGCCGCCTTGCTGATCGGCTCCTCGCTCGTCGTGACAACTGAAATCCGCACATTCGGTCTAGTCGGGTACCTCATCTCCGGATTGTTAGGCTTGTGGATCATTATCGATATCATCCGGCACGGAAGGCATAAGTAACAATCGAAGCCAAAGATCCGTTGTAACCGACCGTTCGTTTCCAGCGTTTTCCTTGTTAGCTGAGCTGAAGAGGAAGCTTGTCAAGATGTCATGGAAGCGTCATGGTCACGATCATGGAATTGGTGTTGGTACCCATCTCCGTCCCGGTGTCGGCCTTGGTTCCGGCCTGCCTCACGGCAGGAGGAGGGGATGGATGCGCCGCTCTTGGCTAACTTCGTGGTTGCGAACTGTATGGTTGATCATGCCGAGGCCCCGGACAGAGTGCTTGTGGAGCAAGCCCAAACCGGGGACATTGAGGCCTTTGACGAACTGGTCCGACGGTATCAGCAAAAGATCGCCAACGTCTTGTTCCGGTTTTGCCCGCATCAGGCGGACTTGCCGGACCTGGTCCAAGAAACCATGATCAAGGCATTTCGTAAGCTCGACACAAAGCGAGCGGAAGCCCCGTTTGACAGATGGCTGACCAAGATTGCCATCAATACCGGCCATGATTACTTCCGGAAAGGGTCTCGGGAGCCCACCAGGCTGGCCGGCAAGGATTGCGCCCCGAACGAGGATCCGGACGCGAAGCTGGAGCAAAAGGCTTCCGAATCGCCCGATGTTTATGAATCTTACACAGAGGAAGTGCAGAAGATCTTGTCTGCGCTGGACGCGGATGATCGATTACTTATTACGCTGCAGTATTTGCAGGAGCTGCCATTGACCGAGATTGCCGAGCACATGGAGTGGTCCGTATCCAAGACGAAGGTGCGGAGCTACCGAGCACGCAAGAAACTTCAAACTGCCCTTAAAGCATATGGCATTTCAGCGGAATCAATCTAATCGGCACCGGTGGTTTAACGGACTCGTTGAGCGGAGCCGCCGCGAGAAGGCACCGGAAATCGATGTCCGGGCATCCGTGCAATTCGCCCTTAGGCAAGGCAGTTGCCGGGAAATGCCCCCCGCCGTCTCCGAGCAAGTCAACTGGATCGAGTCGCTGGTTTATTGCTTCTCGCTCCGACCTGTGCAAGTCGTGACCGGGCTTTGGCTGCTGGCGGTCTTACTTTCCCTTTCCTTTGGCTTTATGGATAATCCGGCATCGGCCACGGCCAATATGGACCCGATTACGCAATTTCTCTTGACCGAGCGTTAAGCTCTATCCCCATGAAAGGACAATCCCTCAAAGCCGTCGGCATTCTGCTTCTCGTATTCGCTCTGGGCGGACTATCCGGGATTACAATATCCCAATACGTCGACCTACCGATCGGGGGCCAAAACGAGCACTCCGACCGGGAGTCTCACCTGCCGCTGTTTCTCAAGCGGAAATTGACGCATAAACTCGACCTGACGGACGAGCAGGAAAAACAGATCAATTCCCACCTTCAAGAAATGACCCAACGCCTCGACAAGGCGAAAAAGAAATTTAAGCCGATTGTCGACAACATCTTCGACTCGACCTACGCCAAGATCAAAAAAGGGCTCAGCGAAGAACAATGGTCGCAGCTCAAAGAAAACCGGGAACGGATTCGTCGTTGGCTCTCGCGCAAGCGACATAAGGACCGCAAACATCACCCGGATTGGGACCACGATAAAGATCACCACAAGCATGATCGCGACCATGACCATGATGACCATGATGATGACCACTATGGACGGGAGCATGATGGCGACGATTCGCCGCCAAAGTGGCAAGACAAGAGGGATGACGACGGTAGAAAAGACCCAAGCCGCGATCAAGACGATGATGGCACCGACACGTCTCACGACGGGCAAGGGAGCGCAGATGTCGCACCGCCCTCTGCTTGCTTGAAAAAGCGGTTATTGGACGCCTTGTCCTCCTTCTGGATTCTACGAGACACCCCTCTTGAGGCACTTGACGCGTGCGGGATAAAGCGCCGCCTTTGCTCACGGTGACAACGAGGCAACATTGCCGCCGTGATCGGGAAACACTTATTTCTTTACAGACCCTGAGGCCTCTGGCTTTGGGAGCCAATTCTGACCGGAAGCGCGACCTCTGGCTCAGTCACTGGTTGCCTTTTCGATCGCGGCCCCTTCGCCAATGAGCCGAATATTTGGCCGAGCCGGTGGCGTCATTTCATGGCCCAAGAAGAAGCTTGGATGCGGCGGCTTGTTATAAGCGACATTCTGCCAAGCGATTGAAAGACGGTACTGGGGATTATGCATCAGGGTGTAGAGCCGATGCTCGGTGGGGATAGTGGTCGTATACAGACGAAGGGAGTCCCCATCCGGGGCGGTCATGAGCAGCTCCTCCCGCCAGTCTCCAATCAGGTCGCCCATGAGATTCGGTCCCCGCCCACCTCCATGGGCATCCATTGTCAACAGCTCCCTTTCGGTGCCGTTTTTCCACTCCCATTTGACGACTTTCGATCCGTCGAGGAGCTCCCGCAGTAGGTCCCCATCCCACCAGATTGCCCAATCCGCCTCGTTTGGCCTCGGACCAATCTCTTTGCCTTTCGAATTTCGAAGCCCTCCCGGTCCTCCCCATGCTTCATACCCTCGATACCGCGGATCAATATCCGCAGCAAGGCCACTGCCGACATCGACACCTGGACTGTGACTCCAGAGGGTTTCCCCAGTGCGCGCATCGTGCACGCCGACACCCGGGGTCTGAAAGCGAACCGTGTCGGCCTCGTTCTCAGTGATCAAGAAGAGCTCGAGACCCGGGCGATCGGGATAAAAATCGCTGATATGCATCGCATCACCATGACGACGACCGGTTGAATAAAGCCCGGTGCCATCATTATCAACGGTCATTGCTTGATAGACGATCTCATCCTTCCCGTCCCGGTCGACATCCGCCACCGACAAGGAGTGCCCACCCATCCCCGAGTAGGGGGAAGCGTTCTGATACGGGGGATAACTGATCCCGGAATCGAACACCCACCGACTCCTCAGCTTTTCTTGGCGCCAGTCCCAGGCAGCCATTACCGTTCGACCGTATACGCCACGACACATGACCAGACTGGGACGGATGCCATCGAGATACGCCACACATGCCAGGAAGCGGTCACATCGATTCCCGTAATTATCGTTGCCTCCATTCCCACCGATCCCGCCCCACCCATCAATCGGGTAACGACTTGGGATGTAGTCCACCGACTCCAGCGCCGCACCGGTCCGACCGTCAAAAACGGTTAAGTGCTCCGGTCCCTGTAAGATTCGGCCGTAGCGCTTCGAATCCTTATCATGATTCCTCCAATCCTTTCCCTTGTCACCAATGACATTCCCGACCCCGTCTTTCGTGCCGTCGGCGGTTTTGCACGCGACTTCCGCTCGGCCATCCCCGTCGAAATCATAAACCATGAATTGGGTGTAATGCTGTCCTTCCCGGATGTTGATCCCGAGGTCGATCCGCCACAGGTGCTCTCCGTCGAATTCATAGGCATCCAGGATCGGGGTGCCGGTTATCCCGCGAAATGCGTTGTCGCGACCATCCTTGGTCTGGTGCAATACGATTTCGTATTCCCCATCCCCATCCAAGTCCCCGATAGAGGCATCGCCCGGTCGATAATCGGGAAGTGGCTTGATCGGAATCTCGAGGAAGTTTTCCTCCCATACAGTGACCGATTCCGAGCGACCCCCTTCCCGCAACCGCCCCCCTTCCTTCCCCTTCAAGACGGGGCGTATGAAGTACTCAAGCGACTGCCCGCTTCCAGCACCTCGGTCCACAAAGTTGCTACTCTCAGCTATCGGCTCGGCGTTGACCTTGACCGGCTCCTCCCCTTCGGCCGCCCGATAGAGGTTGAATGAAATTCTCTTTGGGTCAGTTCCAAACAGCCGCCACCCCACATACACATGGTCGGAGTCAAGCCTGACCGCCACCATCCCTCGAGTCAGGTTTTCCATTTCACGCTCTTCCCGAAGCGCTCCACCCCCGGTTAGAAGAGCCATCAACAAACAGCCGATTACTTTGCTCTGCCATCTCATGTCGAAACGCACTAGACACCCACTCCACTTTGATCGCCGGAGCGCCATCTTCAACGGTACCCTTATTCCTTTCCAAATCCTAAATCTCATGTTAATTCAAGGTTCCGACGTTTCAATCATTTATGGACCCCATTATCCCCTCAAACGAAGGAACGTGTCCGACCAAGGCCGAAGCTGGTATCGCTCCCGGTCGTTGGTTTCGGGCAATCTCATTTTCGACGCACCGCCACGTGCGGCCAAGATTCCTCCGGATTGTTTCCTGTTTCCTATGTGCCTTCGCTGTATCCGCCCAAGGGAAACCGGTGTTTCCCGGGAAGGAGTGGGCCACCGCCAAGCCCGCCGAGGTGGGAATGAATGCCGACATGCTCGAAGATGCAAAAGAATATGCGCTCACCAGTGGCGGTTCGGGATACATCACTCGGCACGGCAAACTCGTGATGCAATGGGGCGACCCGAGCCAAATGGCACACTTATTTCGTTCCATCCCTAAACCTAATACCGTTCGGAAAATGCTCATCTCTGACTCGCCCTTACAGGGCTTGAGCTCGTCTGCGTTTCGGTTCCCAGGGTGGAACCCT
>JAHEOI010000070.1 GCA_018610125.1 Verrucomicrobiota bacterium | reverse complement strand
CCCACGACGTCGCCGGCCCTTTCAGCCCCCAGAGGCATAATGTCGACACTCACGCCAAGCCGCTTGGCCGAGGCCAATGCATTCATCGCGTTGCCCGAGTTCTCATTGCCATCCGAGAGCAGCACCAGTCGACGCTGCCCATTCTCCGGAAAGGCCGCTGTTGCCAGGCGAATCGCGCCCGCAATGTCCGTGGCGGCAGTCGGCACAACCGCATGGACTTTCTCCAGATCAACCGCCGGGCTCATCGTTGATTCGATGCCGGCTTCCCCTCCAAAGACAATAATCCCCCCTTGATCTTGCTCCTTTTTCGTTTGGGCATTCTTATTGACATACTCGCGGGCCATCTCCTTCTGCTCCGAAGGAATGCTGTCGGATCGATCCAAAAGGTAAAAGACGTTCATCCCTTCCAAAGGTCTGAGCCACTGCAGCCCGGCAATGCCAAGGACCAGTGCCAATAAAACAAGCAGTCGGATCGCCATTGCGGTCCATTTTCTCCAAGGGGAAACGGAGACATCCGAGTAGCAGGTAAACCAGATCACCCAGGGAATCGCTATCAATAACAGCAGGAGATAAAGGGGGTGCGTGAAATGGAAATTCATAATGAAATCCTTAAACTTGATGCCTTATCCATAATGCATTGGCGTTGCTTCTGTCGAGCCCTGACAGATTCCTTGAAACCGAGATCTTCGGACGGGACGGGAACAAAAATGGAGCTCCAGCAAATGGCATACTTATTCCTTTCCCTAACGCCGGATAAACTTTTGGACACGGTGATTCTCGGCGTCGGCGACATACAAATTCCCTTTCGAATCCAATGCGATACTCCAAGGATTATGCAACCGCCCCGGGGCTGAGCCGCTACCTCCCAGGACCTCGATAACTTCTTGCGAATTCGGGCTGAAAATCTGGATGCGACTGTTGCCGAATTCGCAGACATATTGTCGGCCTTTGGAATCGATTTCGATGTCGTACGGGTAGCTCATTCGCCCCTTCTTGGTGCCAGCCTGGCCAAAGGCCCGGATGGCCTTTCCGTTCGCGGAAAAGATTTGAATCCGGTGATTACAGGAATCCGCAACATAGAGCCGATCTTGCGAATCCACCGCCAAGCCTTCCGGACGATTCAACTGACCAAGCTCGCTTCCCGATTCCCCAAAGCTGTCAAGGAATGTCTGATCGTCGCCCGAAAAGCATTGAATCCGGTCCCCTTTCCCATATTCAGCCACGTAAAGTTGCTGCTCGGAATTCTCCACCACCGCCCGAGGCCAGTAGAATTTCCCGTTATCGGTGCCTCGCTGACCCCATTGTTTCAGGAGCTCACCATCGGGAGCAAAGTAGTTGATTCGAGAGTAATGCGGCTCGACGACGTAGATATTGCCGGCCGAATCCCCATACATCCCCTTTGGCCGTCCCTTTTTAATTTCGGGCATTTGCCAGCTTTTCTGGAATTTGCCGGACGGTGAAAAGCGCTGCACGCGTCCGGTCATGTCGACCACATAGAATCGGTCTTCGGTATCAACCGCCACCGAGCGCGGCTTGTTAAAATTCCCGACGCCGGTGCCGCGCCGACCGATCACTTGAACATGGCTGAAAAGTCGGCTGTCAATGCTCACCCGCTCCGCGTTATCCGGTCCCTTAGCCGGGGCGCACCCGGCAAGGCCGGACGCAAGCAGTATCGGACCGAGTAGGCCGATAAGCCCGATCTTGCCCCATTCAACCGGGTTCCCAAAACGCGACCGCGCCCCCTCGGAGAGACGCTGCGCGCAGCTCAGTCCGTACCGCAACCCGTATCGTCCTCCCACCCAGATCCCGATTGGGGCGACAGCCAGCACCAGCAGCAGCAGGCACAATGCATTCACCTGAGTGATATGGCCGTAGTGCAAGAGATTGAAAACGCGTGAGGCAAGGGTTTCACCGCCCGGCGGGACAATGAGGATCAATGTTTCCACATCCCAGAGACACAAGAGATAGGTGATATACCAAAGGACCAGCGCCGACTGTCCCATCTGAGGCCAATAAACCAGGCGAAAACGCTGTAACCGATTCGCGCCATAAAGCAATGCGACCTCGTACCAAATCGGATCGAGACCCTTGAAGGCTTGGGCTGTCCCATGCCATGCCACAGCAATGTACCGGACCGTGTACGCAATGATCACAATCCCGGCACTGTCGTAAAACAGCTCAAGCCAAGGGCGATTAAAGAGATAGATCGCCGCGATCCCGACCACGACCCCGGGCAATAGGAACGGGATCCAGAGACCGAGACCGATCGGCACCCACCAAAAAAGCAGTGCCAACGTTAAGCAGAGCGTTGCCGCACCCACCGAATAGACAATGGAATTTCCAAGTGCGTTGCGGGCCACCGACCAGACGGAGTCGAGCTCGGACCAAGTCCGCGACGTCAGGAGGATCTCTCCCAATGGGAGCACTACCGACACGATCAGCAAAATCACGGTGAAACCGGCCGCGGGCCCAACCCAGGCGGGGCCAAGCTGACGCCGAAAAACCTCGGGAGACGCTTCGCCGTAACGCCGCGGCCAAGGAATGTTCCCGCCACGAAGCCAAATTAGCAGGAGCAATGGGGCGATCACCATTGGCATGCTCAGCCATAGGGCACTGCCAAACTCGTAGGTCGTATTGAATTTCAGCCAGACAGCCACGGGAAACACCTTGGTCTGTAAAATCGCCGGCACGGCCATATTGTTCAACGCCAGCACAAAGATCAGGATCCCCGCTTGAGAAAGTGCCCGGCGCGCACGCGGCCACAGAAGCCAACGGAAGCACGCCCCACCGGTGAGTGCCGGATCGACTTCAAGCAACCCGCTCTCGACCTCTTGCCAAGCACCGAGCGTCAGTAATAGCGCGATCGGCCAGAAGAGCAGCGACAAGACCCACACAGTGCCCCATAAGGAGTAAATCTCCAATGGGATCCATGGGCTTAAAACACCCTTGGTGCCCAGCAAATGGAGCCAACAATTGGCCACCAAAAACGGCGGAAACGCCACGGCCATCACCGCGGTTCCCAAGAGCAACAGTCGCCAAGGATTCCGGACCGTGACCAGCCAAAGCGCCGAGACCAATCCGTAGCCCAATGCCAGCAGGGTTGTCAGTCCCGCGACACAAAGGCTGTTTTGAAACAATCCCCAGCTCAAAGCTCAACTTGATCCCAGTCCGGATGCCAAAGCGCCAAGCCAGACGCCTTACTTCCGGACAAAGATCTTCTTTAAATACTTGGTGCTCTCCTCCAACATCGTCAAAAGGTGCTCCCAATCGACTTCCTTGGACCGAATAACCCCCTCCACCTCTTTTGTTCCTTCGATCGCATTGGCCTCGAGCAATCGCTTAACCACTTGATCGCTTTGGAGATAGTCTGCCAACGCTTCGGCATTCTTTGGGTTCGGACCGCCTCGCACAAGGCCAACCGTATTGTGAATGAGAAGCGAGTCTTCGGCCAACGGCATCGACTTGATAGGATAGCCCTTATCTTGTCCGGCCGCGATATCGTCCGAATCGGTGAAGCCGATCGGGACCTCGCCCATACCGACCATTTTCACCACGACCGAATTGCCATCCACAACCATCGGGTCGTTCTCCCGGAGAGCCCGACACCATTTGAGCCACTTCTCCTTTCCCCATACTTCCCGGAGAGCCAGGAAATGGGTGGCGGTGGTCCCAAACAACGGATAAGCCATCGCCAGTTTCCCCTCCCAGACGGAATTCGTCAGTGACTGAAACGTCGTTGGCGCCTTTTCCCGGGAAATCAGGTTTGTATTGATAACAATCCGCCGCGTACGATACCCGAATTGTGACCAGCCGTTCGTCTTGCGAAACACCCCCTCCGCCGCAAGCTTGCGTGTCCGAAATTCCTCGTTATTCCAAAAGACATCGCATCGCGGATTGCTCCGTTCCTGGAGAAGCCGCTTGGCCAATCCGACCGTCTTGACAGCCTCGCTGTCATACGTTGGTCGAACATTGATACCGGTCTCTTCTTCAAATTGCTTTAAAATGGGCTCCGAATAGACCTGATCTTGAGACGTGTAGATCACAACCTCGTTTTCAGGACCACCTCCGCAGCCTGAGATGCCGATCAGCCCAAAGAGGGCCACCATGACCATGACGCATTGCCATTGTCCTTGCTTCATAAGCTCCTCAATTCTCCTTTTTTCTCCGTTCTCCTTTTTTCTCCGATTGATCTTAGGGTCTGATATCCAAAAATCGCTCCCTGCAACCATCAAAAATCGGACATCGGGGACGATCTCCCTATCAGGAAAGGCGTCTTTCGACCAACCGAAAGCAACCTGGTCAAGTCTTGACTTCAATTTGCCACTTTTCTCCGCAGGAAGCCTAGGCTTCTCCCCTCCCGAAACAGAGAAGGAATCAGAAGGCTGCGAATTGCCAACGTTTTTTCCTCCTCTCCCCTTCCTAAGGGGAGAGGATCGAGGTGAGGGGTTCCCTTACAAAAAAAGCGATCTCCTAACTCCCTCCCCCTCTCATACTCCGACATTCCCACATTCCCACACTCCCATACTCAGCCACTCTCCCTTCTCACACCGTTCGCCGGTGGTAATACCACCATTCCGCCAACAAGATAATGAGCCCCGCCAAGGCAACCCACCGCCAAATTTCCACGTTGGCCTGCCGGACCTCGCTTGCTTCCACCTGCCTATATTGGCCGAAAGTGAGCTCGTCTTTCGGAGCCGTATCACTCTCCTCAGGATTGATCGCATTCACGGCGAACTGGGTCTGGTTCGTCCCGACGGTCAACTGGTAGATCCCTTGCTGAGCCGTATCACCAAACACGATCTCGTTCTTGTTCGGAGCAATCTTCAATTGATCGGTCTCGCCATCGGGATGCGCTATTTCAGCCGAGGTCGCGTCGGTCATCAATGGATACCGCAGCGGCTCACCCGCCCGGACCATCAGCTTGCTCTCTCGCACTTCCGCCGGATTCAGCCAATTGATCGCATTGGCCACAAAGATGGGAAACGAGATCCTCAGAGGCCAACTGCTTTGCAACGGATCAAAGGCCACCCAGACAATCCGCCGGCGTCCACGCTCGCCCGCAAGCATCATCGGCGACTGAGTCGACTCAACAACGCTCTGGGCCCACCCGGGAGTCTTCACCCGCAGTCCCTCGGTCACCTGAACATTGTCAAAGCTGACAAAACGGAGCAATGGATGCGACTCGTCCCATTCCACGATGGGGGGAGTCTTCATCCCCTCCACCTGATCAAACCAATCCGCGGCGGTGGACCGAAAGGATAAGAGGTTGGCATTCGGCCAGACCGAAGGCGTTACATTGTCCACGACGACAATGTCATAGCTGTCCTGCCCGGACGTGAAATCGGAAGCGACCGAGAGCTCGACATTACCGGCTTGGCGCAAGGCCCGCTCGAGATAACGATTCCCTTCACTGATCAGCAATACACGAACCGTCTTGGGGAGATAGCTTACAATTCGCGCTTGGTTATCCGCAGCCAAATCGTCGTCGTACGGCAATTGAACCCGGAAATAGCCATCCTCCGGCTGCTCAATTTGGAACATCGTCGAGGTGGAATTGGTCGGCGATAACGATAGGGTCCGGACCTCAAGCAGTTGATCTTTAAAATAGAGCTCGACTTCGGTTTCAACCGACTCGGACGCATGGTTGGCCACTTTGGCAAACAATGCCCGTTGACTCGGATTCTTTGGATCCGACCGGACATCAAGCGAAACGAGCCCGATATTGCGCCCGCGCTCGCCGACTTGATGGTAGACCAGCGGCAGGCCCTCCAGCTCAAGCCCCTCCAGATCCGGAAAAGCCCCGTCACTAAAGAGATGCACCTCCGCATTTGAACGATCTTGAACCAGTGTCTTGGCCAGCTTTAAGGCCTCTTTCATCTCGGTGGGGCCGTCCGTGACTTCAATTGAGTTAAGCGCTCGCACGACCGCGGCTTTATCGCTCGTCGGGGATTGCTTGACTTGAGTCTGCCCCGCCACCTCAAGAACAACAATTTGGGTTTGCTCCTTCATCCCTTGAACCCATTCCAGGGCCTTCGACCGGGCCTGCTCAAAGCGGGACGACGACACATCCGTGCTCTGCATCGAGGCCGAAGCATCCAGGATCAGGACGTGCAGCCCTCCGCTCCGGACCTCGCCCACAAAGTACGGCCGTGCCAATGCCAGGATTACCAGGATGAGCAGCAGCAATTGAAGGACCAGGAGCCAATTCCGTCGCAGCTTCTGAAACGGGGCATTGGCCTGATTTTCGGCCAGAAAGCGCTCCCATAACAGGGTGCTCGGGACAACATGGAGCACCCGCCGCCGTTTGAGCAGATAGAACAAAACCACCGCCGGAAGCAGCAGAGCAAACCAAAATGCCAATGGGGTCAAAAAATTCATTGAATCACGCCTACTTCCAGATTTGCGCCGCCTTAAGCTGCTTCAGCAGGAGCTCTTCCAATGGTGTATCGGACGAGATCGAGAAAAACGCCATGCCTCGCGAATGGCAAAAGTCTCTTACTTGGTCGACGAACGCCCGGACTGTCTCTTGATAGGCTTGAAGCCGATATCGCCCAAACGTCACCTCTTCCTGCACCCCCGTTTCAGAGTCGATCACTCTCAAATCACCGAACTGACCCGGTGAGATCTCCTCGGGCGCCAAGATCTGCACGGCATTGACTTGAAAGCCGCGCGCCGCCAACGCCTTCAGTCCATCCTCATAGCCTTCCGGATCGAGAAAGTCACTCAGCACAAGCGCCCAGCCCGGTCGACGTATCTGAAGCGCGCTCCGCCTCAAAGCGTTGTTCAAGCCGGCACTCCCCCCGGCGCGAAGTTGGCTCAACTGATCAAAGAACCGGAAGGCGGAAGCCCGCCCCCTGACAACGCGAAGGGCATTCCGGGTCGACGCATCCTCCGGACGCTCCGGAAACGGGAAAACACTGACACGATCGAACCCACATAGGGCCACATAGCCGACCGCAGCCGCCACCTGCAGGGCAAAGAGAAACTTTCGCGAGTCCCCGAAGTTCATCGACTCACTGGCATCCAGAAAAATGGTCACCGGAAGCTCCCGCTCCTCTTCGTAGAGCTTGACGAACAGCTTCTCAAGCCGCCCATACAGGTTCCAATCGAGATACCTCAGGTCGTCGCCATGCGTGTAATTCCGGTGGTCCGCAAACTCGACCGATTGCCCCCGTGCCCGGCTTTGTCGCTCCCCTCTTGCCGCACTTTTGCTTCGCCGCTGCGACAGGAGT
>JAHEOI010000069.1 GCA_018610125.1 Verrucomicrobiota bacterium | reverse complement strand
GGTGGGAAAGAGGTCGCTGGCGCGCGTAAGGGGCTACTGCGGCTCGGGCCGGCGAGTCTGCCGTCGATTCATTCGGGGAGTGGAGGCTCGGCAGACCCGCACTCCCCCCATTCGGTTACTCATAGATCATTTCCGCGACCGTTTTACCGCTGGGGATAAACGGTAGCACATGCTCGGTATAAGGGGTGACAATATCGAGCACAAACGCCTCTTTGGATTGCAGCATCCGCTCCAGCGCGGGCCGCAAATCCCGTTTGAACATCACTCGCTCACACGGCACATTGAAGCTTTTGCACATCGCGATGAAGTCCGGGTAAATTTGCTGCATCTGCTCCGGATCCCCAAGGTAGGTATGACCTCGGTTGCCGGCGTAGAAGCGGTCTTCCCATTGCACAACCATGCCAAGATGCTGGTTATTCAAGATGATGGCCTTGGCGGCGATGTGCTCGATATGCGCCGTTGCGAGCTCTTGGACATTCATCAGGAATGATCCGTCGCCGTCGATATCGATCACTTCCTTGTCGGGTCGGGCCACCTTGGCTCCCAGCGCCGCGGGGTATCCATATCCCATCGAGCCGAGACCGGCACTGGTCAAGAAACGCCGCGGCTCCTCGAATTTGTAATACTGACCCGCCCACATTTGATGCTGCCCGACACCGGTGGTTAAGATTGCGTCGCCTCCGGTCAGCTCATACAGCAATTCAATGACCTGCTGAGGCATGATGACCTCGTCGACCTTGCCATGCATGTGGTCTCGCATGTGCTGTGAATTGATCACCTCGTCCGTGATGCGGTACCGGAGCGGGGCTTTTTGCTTCCAGGCATCAATCTGCTTATGCCATGGCGAAAAATCCTTTTGGATTGGCCGTTCCCGCAGCAGTTCGTTGAGCCGTTTTAAGGCATAATGGATGTCGCTGACAATTGGGAGATGCGCGGGCTTGTTCTTGTTAATCTCGGCCGCATCGATGTCGATATGGACAATCGTGCCCTTTTCACAGAATTTTTCCACTTTGCCGGTAACGCGGTCGTCGAATCGCACTCCAAATGCGAGGAGCAGGTCGGCTCCGGGGTGCACCTCCACATATTGGTCATTGTGCTTTTCAATTTCGCCGTTGACGGCCCAATTGGCGTAAGCGGTCCCATGCATGCCGAGCCATCGTAGCGACAGCGGGTCCGTTTCCGGAAAGGAGCCGATGCCCATGATGGTGCTCGTGACCGGGATTTGCGTTTTGCGAGCAAAATCCCTCAGCTCCTTGGAAGCGTTGGAACTGATGATCCCCCCGCCGACGTAAAGGACAGGCCTTTCGGATTTCTCGATGAGACCGATGATCTCGTTTAGCTCAATATCATCCGCTTTCTTCTCGGGCCGGTAACCCCGGATCTGCATCGGCTTTGAGAAATTCGGGGTAATCCGTTGCTGTTGGATATTCTTGGGAATGTCCACGATGACAGGTCCCGGTCTGCCGGTTGTGGCGATGTGGACCGCTTCCCGGATGACGCGGGGAATCTCGGAGGTTTCGGTCACCAGGTAGCTGTGCTTGACAATCGGAAGGGTCATTCCAAAGATGTCGGTTTCCTGGAATGCGCCTTTGCCAATCATGGCTTGGGGGACTTGGCCAGTGATCGCGAGTACCGGGATCGAGTCCAAGAAGGCATCAGCCAAACCGGTCAGCAAATTCGTGGCCCCCGGGCCGCTGGTTCCCATACAGACACCGACTCGTCCCGTGGCACGGGCGTAGCCTTCCGCGGCGAAGGAGCCGCCCTGCTCGTGGCGGGGGAGGATAGTGCGGACCTTCTCCGACTTGGTAAGGGCCTGGTGCATCTCCATGCTGGCGCCGCCGGGATACGCGAAGATGGTGTCAACGCCTTCGTTTTCCAATGCCTTGACCAGCACTTCGCTGCCGAGCATTTGGCGCTGGGCTTCTCCGCTTTGGGTCGTCGACGTGGTGGCTGACGCCGATGTTGCTGGATCCGTCTGATTGCTCATAAGCTCTCTGGTTAACTGATTTTGGCCGGTCCTTTTTCGGCACCGATCCACTTGTTGGTCAAAATAAAAAAACCCACGACCTTTGTGAAGCCGTGGGTTCTTGCCGAAAATCTGCTCAATCTTCCCCTAAGCACGACAAGCCCATCCGGCGTTCGGCGCCAGGACGCCTACCTCCTTCCGTACTACCCGGATTGCTTGCCATACTTTGACCATCATCCATGTGAATATCTCAGTCTTTTCCTCCCGGTCAAGCCTTTTTTCGAATCTCGCGAATTTCTTCTTCCGTTTCGATTCCTTCGAGGTCAAAAATTGGGAGAGCTTATGGAGACGAAAGAGCTGATTGCAGCGCCATTTCAACCGATGCATCGCGATGGGAGTCTGGACTTAAAATCAGTTGAGGGTCTGGCGGCGGGGTTAAGGGAGAACGGGGTGACGGGGGCCTTTATCTGCGGGACCACGGGCGAAGGGTTATCCCTGACCATTTCCGAGCGAAGACAGGTCGCCGAGCAGTGGAGAAACGTGATCCCAAACGATTTTAAGTTAATGGTCCAAGTCGGGCATAACACTGTCTCGGATGCGCGAGCGCTCGCGGCGCACGCTCAAGAGATTGGTGCCGATGCGATCGGTTGTCTGCCGCCGACATTCTATCGACCTCGCGGTGTGACCGACCTCATCGATTTCTGTGAGCGGGTCGCCGGAGCGGCGCCCAACCTGCCTTTCTATTATTATCATATCCCTTCCATGACCGGCGTGAATTTATCGATGACTGAGCTCCTGACACGGGGCGCTGAGCGTATCCCAACCTTGGCCGGAGTGAAATTCACGTATGAGGATCTGATGGATTTTATTCGGTGCCTCAAGGTGGCCGGTGGGCGATTTCGGATGTTGTTTGGGCGGGACGAGTGTCTCCTTGCGGCATTGAGCTTGGGAGCGAGCGGGTTTATCGGAAGCACGTTTAATTGGATGGCTCCGGTCTTTCGGGAGATCTTGGACCAATTTGACAGCGGCGATCTCGACCGGGCGCGGCGCGCGCAATCGAAGGCTTCGGAGGCGGTGTCGATTTTCGTCCAATATGGCGGAATTCCTGCGGGGAAGGCGATCATGAAATGGGTCGGCTTTGATTGTGGTCCCGTGCGCTCCCCTCAAATTGAGCTGAGTGAGAGTGAAAAAGCGCAGCTTCGTGCGGATCTGGAAGCGATAGATTTTTTTGAATTCGCCTCGCGGTATCACCAGTTTTACCACTAGGCCCTTGCGGGCAGACTTCGATCTTCTCTAAAATAAGGCTGTGACTGTCATCTTGTACGTTTCGATCGCGCTGGTCGGGTATTTGGTTGGATCGTTTCCTACGGGCTATCTGGTGGCACGAGCCCGGGGAATCGATATACGAAGCCGGGGAAGTGGCAATATCGGGGCCACCAATGTCTTGCGGCTCTTTGGCAGGACGACCGGGATTGCTGTGCTACTATTCGACTTTGCCAAGGGATTTTTAGCGTGCTATACGCTGCCGCGGGTGTGGATGGGATTCGGCTGGGGCGGCGGGAGTGGATCGGCTTCACTCGAGGTCGCTCAGATTGTTGCCGGCTTGGCATCGATTCTGGGGCACAACTATACGGTATGGCTCCGCTTCAAAGGTGGAAAAGGAATCGCGACGTCGGCGGGCGTTCTGATCGGGTTGATCCCCTTGAGCTTAGTGGTCCTCTTGGGAATCTGGGCAATCGTTTTCGCGATTAGCCGGTACGTCTCACTGGCGTCGATGGCGGCAGCCGTGTCGCTCCCGTTTGTGGGCTGGTTGTTGAATCGGAATCAGCCCATTTTATGGGTCACAATCATCATTGCGGTATTGGCCATTTATCGACATCGAAGCAATCTTCAACGCCTTTGGCATGGAACAGAGCCTAAGGTGGGTCAAAACAAGGCAACATCGGCGAAGACCTCTTCACAATGAAGGTAACAGTGCTGGGTGCGGGAGCCTGGGGGACGGCCTTGGCTCAAATCCTTCATCAAAACGGGAATTCGGTGACCCTTTGGGGACGCTCCTCGGAACAGATCGAATCACTCAAAAACACGGGGCGTCATGAGGCTTATCTCCCCGGGATCGACTTGCCGCGGGATTGGACGCTGACCAGTGATTGGTCGACCGCTATCGAAGAGGCTGACTGCTTGGTGGTGGCCGTGCCGTCGCGTTCGCTTCGTCAGCTCACTGCCGCGCTCAAAGGGTATAAGGGGATTGTCGTCAGTGTCACCAAAGGCATTGAGTACGAGACCGGGCTGACTATGTCCGGGGTTGTCCGCGAGAACGTGCAACAAGCGGAGATCGTGGCAATGAGCGGCCCGACATTGGCTTACGAGGTCGTCACCGGAATGCCATCGGCCATCGTGGCTGCCGGCGACAATTTGGAAACGGCCGAGGTTGTGCAACGCTTGTTCCACCGGGCCAGGTTTCGTGTGTACACCAATACCGACATAGTCGGTGTCGAGCTCGGCGGGGCATTGAAGAATTGCATCGCGATTGCCGCCGGCATTGGGGATGGGCTTGGATTTGGCGATAACTCCAAGGCCGCGTTGGTGACGCGGGGAATTGTTGAGATGCGTCGTTTAGGCGTCGCCTGCGGTGCTCAAGCCGATACATTTTCCGGTTTAAGCGGCCTTGGGGATCTCACGTTGACATGCTTCGCAAGGCGCAGTCGCAATCGCCAATTTGGAGAACGCCTCGGCCAGGGGGACCCCTTGGAGACGCTCTTGAATAATAAGACCGTCACAGTGGAGGGGCATCCCACGACCCGGTCCGCATTTCAAATGGCCGTCAACAAGGGCGTTGTGACGCCGATCATTAATGAGGTTCACGCGGTGCTTTACGAAGGGAAGGACGTCAGCCAAGCGATCGACGATCTGACGATGCGGAGCTCAAAGCAGGAGGATTGAATGTGAATACGCGGCAAAGGCTTGGGTAGAGTTGACGTATACGGCTATGGACAATAAAGAGGCGACGGTCACGGCGTGGGTGCCTGCCACCACTGCGAATCTTGGATCCGGCTTCGATACGCTGGGAATCGGCTTGAAGTTATACAACCGGGTGGAAGTCGGGCTGACGAAAGGAAGTGGGGTCAATCTGAGCCCGGGGACGCCCGGGTCCGCGGACGCTGGGGCAGAAGCAATGTTGCGGGAGACGCTCGATCTCTTCTGTGCCCAGACCGGGCTCGGAGAGATTGGAGTGGATGTTCGGATTGAGAGCCAGATCCCGATTGCCCGGGGGCTCGGCTCGAGTGTCACCCTTCGGCTTGGCCTGATCGGTGCATTGGACCGGCTTGCCGGCACGGGACTGAGCCGGTCCGAGATGCTGACGCTGGTAACCCGGCTTGAGCACCATCCGGACAATGCGGCACCGGCGCTCTTTGGCGGCTTTGCGGTGGCCGGGCTTGTCGATGAGCGGGTTCAATGTCAGACCTTCCCGATTAGTGACGACGCAAAATTCGTGACTCTGATTCCAGGGTTTGAAGTGAGCACCGAAGCAGCCCGCACGCGCGTGCCCGAGCAATATTCCAAAGGCGATGCGATTCATGGCGTCAATCGTGCCGCCCTCGTCACCGCTTGTCTGGCACGGGGTGATCTTCAAGGTTTGAAGGGGCTCTTCGACGACCGATTGCATCAGCCATATCGGGCGCCATTGGTGGAGGGGCTTTACGAGGTCATTCGCGCCGGAGAGCATGCCGGGGCGATAGGCGGGTGGTTGAGTGGCTCCGGCTCGACGATTGTCTGTCTGACCCTTGAGAATGAGCAAGCGGTGGCCAATGCGATGCATTCATGCTTGCCGAGCTCCGAAGTGAAGATCCTACGTGCCGACAATGAGGGATTGGCTGTCCGCCCCGCGGTCAACTCCTGACGTCAATGTGACACTTTTCTCCGCAGGAAGCCTGGCCCTCACGCTCCCCTTCCAAAGGGAGAGAAGGACCGCGAGTTTTTTCGTCCTCAGAGGGTAAGGGGGGAGGATCGAGGTGAGGGGTTTCCTTTCCAAGCTCATCCGGCGCAAGCCAACGGAAAGCAATCCCTCATCCTGGGTCCGAGTCCCCACCTAGCTGGATGTCCCGGGCATGCGGGGCATGTCGTCGTGTCACTCTTAAAATCAACCATTTAACCAATCGGATGGTAGCAGCGTCCCGTCACTTTACTCTTGAGAGTGTGAAGCCTATTCTTCGGGTGGACATCGGAAATTTGAAGATGTCATCGGATCTCGCAAGACAAACCAAGGCAAGAAACGGAAGGAATGATGTTATGGATCGACGTTCGTTTTTCGAATACTTGGCGGCAATGACATCGGGATTGCTCATTCCGGGGACTTCATGGAGCGCTGAAGCCGGGCGATCTCGGGATCGGCTTGGTGAGCGGCTACCGCAGCGAAAGCTCGGCCGAACAGGGGAGCAGGTGACAATGTTGGGGCTTGGCGGATGGCATATCGGTCGGATGGAAGAAGCGAACGCCCAAGCGACCATTGAGGCTGCTTTGGAGAGTGGTGTTCGGTTTTTCGATTCGGCCGAGCAGTATCAAGATGGTCGGAGCGAGCGCTACCTCGGTCGCTTTCTTACCCCAAAATATCGGGATTCGGTCTTCCTGATGACCAAGACGGCCGCCAATAGCGGCAAGCAAGCTGAGAAGGACTTGGAAGGCTCGTTGAAGCGGTTGAATACCGATCAGCTCGATTTATGGCAAATCCACGCAATCATGAGCTCCGATGACGTGGATGGACGATTGGAGGCGGGTGTCTTGGATGTCGTCAAGCGGGCTAAGGAATCAGGGAAGGTCCGCTATATCGGCTTCACTGGGCATCGCCGTAACGAAGCCCACCTGAGCATGTTGGAAAAGACGCCACCCGGAACATTTGATACCTGCCAACTGCCGATCAATGTCGCTGATCCAAGCTATGAGAGCTTCTTGGAATCGGTCGTTCCGAAGCTGGTCGATCGCGGAGTAGGTGTCTTGGCGATGAAGACATTGGCAAATGGGGGCTTCTTTGGTGGTCGCGATCATGGTGAGCATGGGGACAACCCGAAGCTGGTGCCCTCGCGGGTCAGTATCCGGGAAGCCTTGCATTTCGTCTGGTCGCTGCCGGTAAGCGTCATCATATCGGGGGCGGACAAGCCGGAGCACGTTCGCGAAAAGGCAAAGCTGGCACAAACATTCGACGGGATGACCAAGGCCGACCGGCAACGTTTGATCGAGCGGGCAGCCGAGCTTGCCGGAAACCAATTGGAATTCTATAAGGCGTAGCCACGGTTTGGGCCTGGGGTGAGGGGAAGACACCAATAAACAAAACTGAAATAGCGTTGGGTGAAAAGGTGTGTTTAAAACCTAAAACAGCGACGCAATCGGCAGATTTGTTGAAAAAATTTGGAAATTGGACGAGTTTTTGCTTGCAAAAGGGAAGGATTGTCGTGCATCTTGATGTAATTCGAAAGATGGGTGGGGGAATCGCAAGGACACAACGTTCCTTGTATTAAAGCTAACAACGTCGGTAGCCGAGTTAACCCAATAAACCATCAATCATTATGGCAACAACAAAAAAGACGAAAACCGAGAAGGCCTCAAAGACATCCAAGGCCGCAAAAACGGCGAAAACGGCAAAGTCCGCTACATCCGCAAAGAGCGTGAAGGCCGCAAAGACCTCGAAGTCAGCCAAGGCCGGGAAGGCGCCGGCGGCTCCGAAAGCGCCAAAGGCACCAACGGCCCCAAAGACCTCGAAGGGTGAGCGGACACCGTCGATTTCAGAAGCCGAATGGCGAGTCATGAAGGTGCTGTGGGCGAATTCACCTCAGCCGGCTTACGACGTCATTCAAGAGCTCAAGGATACCGAGAATTGGCATCCGAACACGGTCAAGACAATGCTGAGCCGATTGCACCAGAAGGGGGCTTTGGGCGTTCAGAAGTATAAGAACCTGTATCGATACTATCCGTTGGTATCGGAAGAGAAATGCATCCAGCAAGAGAGCGAGTCTTTCCTCCAGCGGGTGTTTGGCGGATCGGTCCAACCGCTCCTGGTCCATTTCTTGAAGAAGAAAAAGGTGCCGAAGGATGAGATTAAGGAGCTGAAGCGCTTGCTTCAAGAGAAAGAGAAGTAAACGGCAGGAAAGAATCTAAGTCCCCTCTTTGCTTCGCGCCCTTCGCGGCCTTCGCGTTCTTCGCGGGTAAAAAATTCCCCTCCAGGAGAGGGGGGAAGAAGATTACCTGCGAAGGACGCCAATTTGCTTTGTTCAAGGAATCTAGTTAGAGCCTTTGGGCGATAATCTCCGCGAGATGGTGGGGACGGCGACCCGTCTCTTGACGGATTTGCTCGGCGCAACTGAATCCGTCTGTGATGACGAAGGCGTTCGTATCCGTTTCGCGGACGGCGGGTAGCAAGACTCGTTCGCCGATTTGTTTCGAGATGGAGTAGTGCTTTTTCTTGAAGCCGAAGCTGCCGGCCATCCCACAACATCCCGAATCGGGCTGGTGGAGCCGAAATCCCATCGTTTGCAAGAGGGCGATCTCGTGGCTTGTTCCCATTACGGCGGCTTGATGGCAGTGCGGATGAAAGAGACCATCCAAAGGGGTGTTTGCCGCCATCGCCATCGTTGAAAAGGTCAGGTCGTGAGGCATTTGACTGAGGAATTCGGCAAGAGTGAAGGTCGAATATCTCAGCCTTTTGGCGTCGGGATGATTGGGGAGGAGGTTGGTCAGCTCGTCGCGAAAGACCGCTGCGCAGCTTGGCTCGACGGCAACAAGCGGAATCTCGCGCTCGATATGGGGGTGAAGCCGGTTGAGCACCTTGTTCAGGAGCTGTCTGGCGAGTCTTAGCATCCCGAAGTCATATAGTGGGCGTCCGCAACAGAGCGGTGTGTCCGGCACGATCACCTCGAAGCCGGCTGCTTCAAGCACATGAACAGCCGCTTGCAAGATTTCGGGTCGAAAATAGTTGTTGAAGGTATCCGGCCAGAGTAAAACCGGTCCCCGCTGTTGGCCGTTCTCGTAGGCGGCGTGCCCCGAGGCGGCGTGTCGATTAAAAAACCAGTGTCGAAACGGGGTTGATGCAAACGAGGGGATGGTCCTCTCGTGAGCGATTCCGGCGATCTGTTTTGCGAGCCATGAAAGACCGGGGGCGTGCGTGAAGCAATTGGCCATTGCGGGCCAAAGCGATGCGACGCGGGCCCATCGGTGGATCCAGCCAAACGCGTAGGCTTCTCGAGGAAGTGGGCGACCTTCGTAATAATGCGAAAGGAATTCCGCCTTGTACGTGGCGACATCGACCGAGGCGGGACAATCCCCTTTGCAGCCCTTACAGCCCAAACAGAGGTCGAGCGCTTCGCGAACCTGCTCATTGCGCCAACCTCCTTCCAGCCGGCCTTCGGCCATTTGGCTTAGCAGGCGGGCTCTGCCACGGGTCGTGTGACGCTCTTCCTGAGTGACCATATAGGAGGGGCACATGGTGCCGCTATCGAGTCGCCGACATTTCCCGACCCCGATGCAGCGGCCTGTGGCGCGAGCAAAATTGTGGTCATCCTCCGGGAACTGGAAATTGGTTTGGAGCTCCGGGAGTCTGTAGTCGGGGCCGAGCCGAAGGTTCTCGTCGAGCCTGAAGGGATCGACGACTTTACCCGGGTTCATTTTGGCCTGCGGATCCCAGAGCGTTTTAAATTGCTTGAAAGCGCGAACAAGCTCCGATCCGAACATGGTAGGAAGCAGTTCGGCACGAGACTGCCCATCTCCATGCTCTCCGGATAGGGAGCCGCCGTGAGCGACGACCAATCGGGCCGCTTCCTCGACGAACGCGCGGTATTGTCGGATTCCCTCGCGGCTGGCCAGATCAAAGTCGATGCGGTTATGGACCAGCCCTTGTCCGAAATGGCCGTAAAAGGTGCTCCGGTAGCCATATTTCGTGATCAGGGACCGGAAGGCGCGGATATAATCGCCGAGCTTTTCCGGGGAGACGGCCGCATCCTCCCAGCCTTCGCATGTCTCCTTGCCGTCCGCCAACCGGGCACTGTAACCGAGCCCGGACTCACGTGTCTCCCAAACCAGTCGAGCTTGCCGCGGATCATCAATGCGTACGGCCCAGGGACCATCCGACCGATGGGCCAAATGATCGATCAGGTTTTGTGCTTGTCCATTCGCGTCTTCTTTCGTAGCTCCACCAAACTCAACAAAGAGCCAGCCGCGTCCGGATGGCAACCACTTCAGTCCTTCCTTTTCAACCCCTTTGGCACGCATGTTATCCACGAGAAAGTGGTCCATCCCTTCCAATCCGATCGGCCGGTAAGTCAAGACCTCCGGGACCCAATCGGCGGCCGCTGGGACATCGGCAAAGCCGAGGACAACCAGTGTACGGAAGGGAGGACTCTGGATCAATTTGAGGGTGGCCTCCAAGACAACCGCGCAAGTCCCTTCGGTGCCGACCAGGGAGCGAGCGACGTGGAGGCCGTTTTCCGGCAGAAGCTCATCGAGATTGTAACCCGAAACCCGACGGGGAATTTTCGGATAACGTTGTCGAATCACGTCGGCATAGTCATCCCGAAGCCTTTTGAGACCTTGATAAATCTCCCCGGCGCGGCCACGGTCGGCCATCTTGGCCTCAAGCATTGTTTCGTTGAGCGGTCCGACTCGCATGCGGTGTCCGTCGTAGGTCAAGACTTCCATTTCCTCGACATTGTCGGAGGTCCTGCCCGCGATTAAGGAATGAACGCCGCACGCATTATTGCCGATCATGCCGCCGATGGTGCAAGCGGCGTGTGTTGCGGGGTCGGGTCCGAACGTGAGGCCGTATCGCTCGGCTTCAGAGCGTAAGCTGTCCAAGATAACCCCGGGCTCCACTCGGGCGGTTCTGCGGTCGGGGTCGATCTCCAGGATGCGATTGAGGTAACGCGAGGTATCGAGAACGACAGCGACGTTGCACCCTTGTCCGGCCAGACTGGTGCCGGCCCCCCGAAGGAGCAGAGGCGCTTCGTGCGATCGGCATATCTCGACGCAGCGCTCAACCTCCTCTCCGGTTCGAGGCATGACGACCCCGATCGGCACTTGCCTATAATTCGACGCGTCTTGCGCGTACATTGCGCGGTGACCGGAGTCGAACCGCACATCGCCGGCGAGGTTGCGGTTTAGCTCGTTTTGGAGCGCGGCCGCTTCCCCATTCAATTCCCTGTCTGAGTTGTTGCTGGGAGTGGTTGCCATAACGATTAGGTTACCGTATGCAGGATGCCACCCGCGATGGCAATCGTCGATTTGGGCCGTATGTGGCGAAGTGCTTTCCACGCAGCCAAGGTGGAGGTAGATTGGTGGCAGTGCCAAGTCGAGGCACTGCGAGAAAAGACGCACTAATCAATTGCTATGCTAATTTTGATTCGGCTTTCAGGGGAAGTGAGCACCAAAGCGCCTCGGGCACGCGCTCGGTTGTCGCAGTGGATGGAGGCGAATATCGCCGAGGCGTTGCGCGAAGCGGGGATCGAATTTCAGATCAAGCGTGAATGGAGCCGCTTTTTTGTTGAGACTTCGAGTCCGCATGCGATGGAGGTGCTCCAACGGGTATTCGGGGTACAATCGCTTTCCGTCGTTGAAACCGCTCCGGTAAAAACGCTCGACGACGTGGTGCAGGCAGGTAAGGGGTTCTGCACGGAAAGCGTCAAAGGAAAGCGTTTTGCAGTTCGCGCCCAAATTGCCCGAGGGGGACAGTTTATCCCGTTTCGCTCGACAGACATCGAGCGGGAGCTGGGCAGGGTGCTGGCGCCGTGCTCGGCAAGGGTCGATCTGACCAATCCCGAGGTGACGGTGCAAGTTGAGGTGCGGGATTATCAGGCGTACTTCTTTACCAAGCGTTTGCCTGGCCCCGCCGGTTTGCCGATCGGCAATGAAGGGAAGGTGGCGGCGCTCGCGTCCGGAGGATTCGACTCCGCGGTGGCGTCATGGATGATGCTAAAACGCGGGATCCCGGTGGATTATATCTTCTGTAACCTCGCGGGGGAGACCCACAAAATCGAAGTGCTCCGAGTGTTAAAGGTCTTGGCGGACCAATGGAGCTATGGAAGCCGTCCCCAACTCCATGTCCTCGATTTCGTGCCGATCGTTCGCGAGCTCCAGGCCAAGACCCGTCCCCGGTATTGGCAGGTCATATTGAAGCGACTCATGTACCGCGCTTCGGAAGCGATTGCTCAACGCGCCGGCTATCAGGGCCTTGTCACCGGTGAGGCATTGAGTCAAGTCTCCTCGCAGACATTAATCAACCTCACAACCATTTCTCAATCGGTGACAATGCCGATTTTTCGGCCATTGATCGGCTTCAATAAGGAGGAGATCATGGACAACGCACGAGAGATTGGGACGTACGACTTCTCAGCGACAATCAAGGAGCATTGCGCTTTGGCTCCGAAGAACCCGGCGACTCGGGCGCCCGTCCAAAAGGTCCTTGATGAGGAGGCAAGACTCGATTTGACCTCGCTCGATTGGGCCATTGATAATCCGGAGACGCACGACTTGCGCCAGGTAGGCATTGAGGAGATTGCGACTGCCCCGGACATCGAAGTCGAGAGCATTCCAGAGGAGGCGGTCGTGCTGGATCTGAGGTCGCCTTCAGCTTACGAGATATGGCATTATCCGGGAGCCAAGCACCTTGATTTTCTTCAAGCATTGGACGAGTACAAGCACTTTGATAAGGGAAAGCAATATGTCCTCTACTGCGAGATCGGGATCAAGAGTGGGCAAGTGGCCGAGCGTATGCGAGAGGCGGGATTCAAGGCATACAATTTTAAAGGGGGCATGAAGAGGCTGCTCGAATATGCTCGGCAACGTGAGCTGGTGGCGCCCGAGCTGCTTCAGCCGGCCAACCTTTTCGATTAGCGAGGCGTTGCCGAAGACCCGCCAAGGGATTCCCAATGCGCCTTGGGGCTTCGCTCGACTTCGATCTGATTGACCATGTGATTGAGGCGCCGGATGCCTTCCATCTTTTCTGTATTGCCGATCTTGGCCTCGTTAAGTGACTCTTTCAAAACATGAATCGTTTGGTCGTAAGCCTCCGTTTTCACAGGGAAGGGATGGCCATCCTTACCGCCATGAGCAAAGGCAAACCGGGCTGGATCATGGAATCGGGTGGGAGACCCATGAACGATTTCCGAGACGAGGGCCAGCGATTGCATTGTCTGAGCGCCCAATCCTTCGGTTAGCAGCAGTGAGGCAAAGTCATTCAGCTCACGTTCATGGGCCACCGCCAGGACGGCGCCCAAACGCTTGAGATTGATATCGCAAGCCTCGACGTGGTGTCGATGCGGTAAGACAAGCCGCTTGATTTCATTCAGGTTTTTCTCGGGATGTTGACGACAAAGCTCGAGGATCGATTGCTGAGCGGGCTCGGCGGCGTGATGGACCAAATTGATGATTTGCCCCTGGCTGCGTCCGACGATTGCTTTTTGCGGGTCGCTGGTAAAGGAGCGGACCGCGGGCGAATGCCAATGATAACGCCGTGCCAGCCGTCGCTTCTCGTTCATGCCTTGTTGAATGATTGCCCATTCCCCATCTCGGGTAAGGACAAAGCCATGCAGATAAAGCTTGAAGCCGTCTTGGAGCGCGTTGTTATCAACCCGGGCGCAAAGGCGACTGGCCCGGACAAGCTCCTCGCCATCCAAGCCGGTCTTTTCGGCAACGCCTTCGATATCGCGGGGCGTGTTGAGGGCGTGCCGACCGCGGCCGCCACATATATAAATCCCATGATCATGGGATTTCGGATTGACCGCTTTTTTTAAGGCTCCCAGGACGGAAGTGGTGATCCCGGAAGAGTGCCAATCCATGCCCATAACGCAGCCAAGGGCTTGAAACCAGAAAGGATCGCTCATTCTGGTCAGGACTTCCGACCTGCCGTAGTGATGGACCAACGACTCGACGATCGCGCCACCCAAAACCTTCATGCGGTTTGCAAGCCAGTACGGCACGTTGCCTGTATGAAGTGGGAGATCGGTTTGACCGCTTTTCATAATGCCTCTGCGCCTTTCATGGGAATTGATTCAAAGCCACCCCTGTTGTGAATACCATTTGACGGTCGCGTCGAGGCTCTGCTCCAGGGATGTTGGAGAAAAGTCGTCAATAAGGTGATGGAGCTTTGTCGTGTCGGCGACCCAGCCAGGGGCGCGGATCTCCTTGTACTTGTCGCGACTCAAGAGAGTGGGAGTCGCGGTCCACTTGGCGAGGAATTCCGACGTTAAGCAAGCCGGCCAAAGAACGGGCACCGGCAGCGGAATAAAGGTCGGGGTTTTTCGCATCACCTTGGCGACCTCCTCGAGCAGCGAATGGACACGGATGGCTTGGACCGTCGCGACATTGAGCGTTTCGTTCGTCAGGCGGGGATTTAAAAGGGCGGACAAGACGACGGCGGCAAGATCCTTGACATAAATGAGGCTCAATTCTTGTTTCCCCCTATTGAGCAATGGGAGGTAGCGATAGCGGAAGGATTGGAATATCCGGAAGAATTCCGTGTCGCGGGGCCCGTAAACCACCGGCGGGCGAATAATCAGGTAGGGCGACGGGGATTGTGCTTTCAGTGTTTCTTCTGCGGCCTGCTTGCTTTGGCCGTAAGCGGAAACCGGCTGCGGTGAATCCTCTTCTTGTGCCGGGTCCGAGCTCGTTGCCGGACGAGAAGCCGCGAGGCTGGAGATGAAAATGATCTGCTTAACCGCGTGATCGGCCTCTGAAAGGGCCTTCAAGAGATTGGAGGTGCCTCCCTGATTGGCTCGAAAGAATTCTTGCCGCGATGCGGCCTTGGTTGCCCCGGCGCAATGGATAACATGGGTGATACCCAGCAAGGCTCCCTTCAGACTTGTCGGGTCGCTTAAGGAGCCATAATGGATCCCGATTGGCGCATTGTGAAGGTGGCATTCCACCCAACGCAGGGCGGCGGAACGCCGGAGCAAGAGCTGCGTGGGAATGCCATTCGCCACCAGCCGGTCCAGGAGATGGCTCCCAACAAACCCGTTCCCACCCGTCAGGAGGACTTTCATAAAGGTTTTTCAAAAATCCGGTACCGTTTCGTTTCGACCCCGCCAATGCGCTCAATCAACCGCTTCATCAATTCGTTGTCCTCGAGGATCCAAGACATTTCGCACGAGCGATACCCTTTCGGGAGCCCGTTCTCGAATGAGGCATGAAGTAGCTGCGTTTCGACGCCCCGTTTCCGGTACTCTTCCAAAACGCCCATGGCCATGACGCGAGCCTTGGAGATATGGCGGCGATTCCGAAGGAAATACAAGGGCCCCCATGGCCATAACCGGCCGTTGAGCCGTTTTAGAAGTGGGTTGTAATCGGGAACGGCCAGGAAAAAGCCGATGACTTCCCCCTCCTTTTCGGCGAGCAGAGTGATGGCGGGGTCCAGAATCGGCTTCAGGTTGCGGGCAGTAAAATGGAACTCGGTTTCGCTGATGGGAATGAAGCCCCAATTTCTTTGCCAGCTCGCATTGTAAACAGCGAATGCCTTGGCGACTTCCTCTTCGAAGCGCTTGACATTGAGCTGTCTCACATGGACATCGTTTCGTCGACTTAACCGCTCACTCGACCGCTTTAGAAATGCCGGCTCTTGCCATTCGGAGTCCAATTCGTAGGCCAATAGGTCTTTGACCGGTGCGTAGCCGGCCTCGGCCATGAAATCGAGGTAATACGGGGCGGTGTAGGGCATCATAAGCGCCGCCATCCGGTCGAATCCCTGCGCCAGGAACCCGCATTCTTCATTGGTCGAGAAGTTAAACGGGCCGCGGATCGTTTCGGTGCCGCGCTGTCGAAGCCATTCCTCGCCCGCATTCAAAAGGGACTTGGCGACATCGAAGTCCTCGATGCTCTCAAAAAACCCAAAGAACCCGACATTCTCGTCCCAGAAATCGTTATGCCTCGAATGAATGTGCGCGGTCATCCTCCCGACCACGCCTTTTTCCGGATGGCGAGCCAGAAAGTAGGTCGCATGAACCGACTCGAAGAGCGGATTCCGGCGAGGGTCAAAGAACTGTTTTCGTTCCGATTTGAGGTGAGGGACGTAATAGGGGTTATTGGCGTAAAGCCAAACCGGGAAGTCGATAAACTGATTGAGCTCCTTGCGGGTCTGGACTTGTTGAATTGAAACCGTCATCGATCAGGACCTTGAAAACGCTCTCTATCGACTTGTTCGGCCCCTCAACGCTTCAGCCGGAAGCGCCAATGCTGACCTCCTTGCTGACTTGGAACAGTTTGTCCAACGCAAAATCGATCTGCTCGTTGGTATGGGTCGCCATCAAACTGATCCGAATAAGCGCTTTGCTCGGTGTCACCGCCGGCGGTACAACCGGGTTGACGAATACCCCTTCCTCTTGCAGGCGGCGGCACATCTTGAGGGCGGCCATGGCCCCGTGGCAATAGACCGAAAGGATCGGCGTTTGGGTGCAGCCCAAGTCGAATCCGAGCGACAGCAACCCTTCCTTCATTCGCTGGGTGTTCTTCCAAAGATAATCGATTCGCTCGGGCTCACGTTGCATGATCTTGACCGAGGCCAGTGCGGCCGCCACATTGGCCGGACTCATGCTCGCGCTAAAGATAAGGGGGCGGGAATTGTGCTTAAGGTAGTCAATGGTTGCCGCGTCCGAAGCGATGAATCCCCCGAGGCTGGCCAGCGATTTGCTGAACGTCCCCATAATGATCGGGACACGATCCGTTAGCCCAAAGTAGGTGGGCGTCCCTTCTCCTTTGGGACCGAGGACGCCAATGGCATGGGCATCATCGATCATGACTGCCGCCCGGTACCTTTCGGCAAGGTCACACACTTCAGGCAGTCGGATGATATCCCCGTCCATGCTGAAAACCCCGTCAACGACAATCAATTTTCCGGAGTCGGGACCGATCTTCTGGAGGCGGTTTTCAAGGCGTGCGATGTGATTATGGGGAAATCGGATGTACTCACCCTGCGACAATAGACCGCCATCGACAATGCTGGCGTGGTCGCTTTTGTCGGCGAGAATGTACTCGCCGCGTCCGACCAATGCCGACAGCACACCCAGATTGGCTTGAAATCCGGTGCTGTAAAGAAGCACTGCCTCTTTCCCGACCAGGTTGGCAAGGGCCTCTTCCAGCTCAACGTGGATGTCAAGCCGGCCGTTGAGAAAGGGCGAACCGGCACAGCCGCTTCCGTATTTGGCCACAGCGTCTTTTACGGCCTCTTTGATCTCGGCATGATTGGTCAGGCCAAGGTAACTGTTTGAGCCGAGCATCAGGACGCGCTGCCCGTTCATGACGACCTCGGTATCCTGGGCTGAAGAGATCGGTCGGAAGTAGGGATAGAGGCCCATCGACCGCACTTCTTCCGCGGCCGTATATTTCCTGACCTTTTCCAGCACTGGCAGATTGTCTGTTACCACTTCTTGCATCTAAATCAACCCTTTACCGGAATCGCCCAAATCTTATTCGGGGGATGCCCATCCGGAAATGTGTCCGGCTAGGTTCACCCGGATAAGCGACCATTTCGATCCCTTTAGGTTGCTATCGTAGCCCACGTAGGTCTTCAAATGCAAAAATAACTCATTTCCCAGTTTCCTTTTTCGGCGGCTCTTTCGCCAACAATCCCGTCATCTTGGCTGATACGTCAGGATCATAGCGGGCATTTCGCTCCGCTGCGTCCCTTTCTGCCAGAATCTTGCGCGGGTAGTCTAGCTTTTTCCCATCCGTACATGCTCGCTGAAGAAGCGAGTTGGATCCGATTGCACGGGAACTCGGCTCTTAAAAAAATATATGGGACGCCGGAGACAGCGTCCCTATCAGTGAAAGGGCGAGTCCATTCCAGGCCAGCCGCCGATCGCATCGCAATCTGCCGCTTGCCCCTTGGGTGAGCTCACGCTCCTCTGCAACGAGAGTGTCGGCGTAACGTGAGCGAGTGTATCCCGGAGGGCTTCGCACCGGCTCACTCCTGACTCGATGAACTTTCAGCCGGAGAGCTCTCTTCGCTTTCGCTGCTCTCTTCCGTCTGTCCTGTCTGTTCTGTCGGGCCCCCTTGTTCCGGCTGGACTGAATTGACGCTACCCAGGTGGGGGTGAGGCCAATTCCCCGTTTTTTCGAGCTCCATCTGGGCTTCGACAGAGTAACGTGCCCACGGGATCGCCTCCAATCGGCTTTTGGAAATCGGCTTGCCGGTCATTTCACAAATTCCATAGGTGCCTTCCTCGATACGGCTGATCGCCTGATCGATTTCATAGAGTGCCTCATGCTCGGAAGATAATAGGCTCAGAGCGTAGTCCCGATCGATGCTATCCGTCCCGGAGTCGGCCATGTGCATGCTGTAGCTCGGTGTCTCTTCATGGGCGTCTTTAGCATGGCCGTTGATCTGCTCGAGAAGCTCTTCCCTGAGCGTGAGTAGCTTGTGATAGATTTGACTCCACTTGGGGTCGATATTCTTGCTTGCCTGCCGTGACTGGAGCGTCTGACCGCCAAGGATATCCGAGGCGGTTGCCCCACGACGCGTCCCCTGATTTTGGGCGCTTTTCCGGGATCGGCTTGAGTTGGACCTCTCTTTCTTGGCCATTGGTTTTCCCTTCCTCTTTGATTTGCCAATTACTGGAAAATTGCGGGGCTTGCGCTATTCCTGCTTTTTCACACGATCGTAAAGAAAAAGATTGCGGAGTCGACTCACTTGTCCTGTTGCACCGTGCCAGCCCGGCTCGCGGGAGGCGGACTCGCGCCTCTCGAGCCTGTGCGCCCGGCTTGTTTCTTTGTCAGGCAAACATCCATCCCTCATCTCGAATCGGTTGTCAACGAAATTTCACGGGCGCGAAGGCCGTCGGCGAGTACAACGTTGAAGGTCCCGGGCAGCGTGTCAACAAGGGACGGCAAGAATGCTTGTCCCCGCCGGCCGGCGGCTCTCGGGTGCGTTGAGCCCTCGTTTAGGGGCTGATTTGCTCCCCGAAAAAAGATCCTGCACGTTTTGCTTGCCTGGTTAATGATAAAGGGGCCGGCGGCAGAGGCGAAAACTTGGCTCCAACGGGTTAGGTTGTAGAGAACGAACGGTATGAAGATTGCAGTGTTATTGTCTGGAGGCGTCGATAGCTCAGTGGCCTTAAGTCGGGTCAAGGAAGCCGGCTTTACGGATGTGACCGCCTTTTATCTCAAGATTTGGCTTGAGGATGATGCGGCCTTTTTGGGGGAGTGTCCGTGGGAAGAAGACCTTGAGCACGCACGGGCCGTTTGCGAGCAGCTCGGTGTCCCTTTGGAGGTTGTTTCACTTCAAACCGAGTATCAAGACCGGATTGTGCAGTATGTGCTGCAAGAGCTGAAAAAAGGACGCACTCCAAGTCCGGATGTGCTCTGCAATCAACAAATCAAATTCGGGTGCTTTTTCGAGAAGCTGGATTCGAGCTTTGACAAGGTTGTAACCGGCCATTATGCCGGGATTGAGGAAGCGGAGGGCGAGTATTATCTCAAACGGGGCCTGGACCGGGTCAAGGACCAGACCTATTTCCTTTATGCTTTAAGCCAGGCGCAGCTTGCCCGCTTATGGTTTCCGATCGGTCATTTGAGCAAGGACGAGGTACGGGAGCGGGCCCGAGAGCTTGCGTTACCGAACCAGAGCAGAAAGGATAGCCAAGGTATCTGTTTCTTGGGCAACATCCGCTATTCCGAATTTGTCCGTTATCATTTGGGGGAGAAGCGAGGTGACATCGTTGAGTGGGAAAGCGGCCGGCGGCTCGCTACCCATCAGGGAGTTTGGTTTTACACGATCGGTCAGCGAAGAGGCCTCGGTCTCAGCGGCGGACCTTGGTATGTGGTTGATAAGGATCTTTCGGAAAACCGGATTTATGTCTCTCATTTGGCATACCTGGAGGAGCGGCGCCGTTTTCAATTTGTAATTGATCCGGTGCATTGGATCAATCGGGCCCCTTCGGTGCGGTCGGTCGGGACCAAGATTCGACACGCACCGGAGGTTGAGGCGGCTGAGATTCGGCCGCTGGGAGAGGGACGATGGGAGGTAAACCTTGAGCGAAAGGATGCCGGCATCGCACCGGGTCAATCCGCGATCATTTACGACGAGGAAACCTGTTTAGGAGGGGGCGTGATTGCGTAGCAGAGCAAGCGGACCAATCATCGCAAAAGTAGAAGCGGCTGCCAGCCGCTTTCTCCCTCCTCTTGATTGTTTTTGGCTTCGAGGAATCTGCGGCGAGGCGAGAAGAACATTTCTCCTTTTTCCCCTTCCCGCAAAGCGGAAAATCAGCGAGGCGTAGACAGGAAGCGTTGAATGCAACCCAAGCTCTTGTTTAGCCGCATGCTTCCAATGGTCCGGAGCAACGCCTCGCTAAGTAAGGTTGAAGCTGGCATTTCTCATGCTACAGTGCCGGCAATGACGCAGCGAACGTTTTGGCGAGGTAGGGGAATCTCCTTAGCGGGATTATGTGTGGGCATGCATGGCGTGCTGCTGTGCTTGGTAAGCGGGCAAGGTATTGCGACATCGGATTTCGCGGTCACACGTTTTGAAATGGACGGAAGCTCGCGTGTCCAAACCGGCGCGGAAATAGGGGACCGAATCACAGTGGAGATTGCGAACGAGGGGGAAGCGATGGCGATCATCCCGAGCTCCGTCGGGTTTTATGTCTCCGCGGATCAAGATATCACGACCGAAGACACCTTGCTGGTCGATGGTAGCAAGCGATTGCAGAGGCTTCAAAGCGGGAGCAGTACGGAGCTCAAGCCCAAAGCAACGGCGCGGCTTCCTGAGGATTTCTCGCCGGGTCCTGCCTATCTTGGAGTTTTGGTCGATGATCTGGATGTCGTTCCCGAAGGGAACGAAGAGAACAATAGCGCAGCGATCGCCATCCAAGTCAATTCCTCGCCTGCGGCCAATCAACCCCATATCCAAGGCATTTCATCGGTAACAGCGATTCAGGGGGATCGGTTTGAGATTTTGGGCAGGCAGTTTGATTCGAATCCGGACAATGTTTCCGTGACCCTCAATCGAAACGACAGGTTGATCGGCCTCGATGTCTTGGGAGCAACCGAGAGCAAAGTCGTGGTAGAGATGCCGTTTATTCCCCGATCGCACGCGGATCTCGAGCATAAGCTGCAGCTCGGGGTCGGAACCGGGGCTGAAAAAATGATCGGCCAGAATTTGGACGGCGTCACTATTTCCGAGCCGGCGCAATTATGGTCGGGACGACAAGTGCGGCGGACGACTGCCCGCAGGGGGTTTAGGCCACGGTTTGACGCTCCCTCGCATAAGTGGTTCCATAGCATGCCTCCGAAAGAGGGGGCATTGAGTATTGCCATCGAGGAAGATTGGGGAGAGGGTGCAATCATCGATCTCCGTGCTGTGGCCTATCTGAGAAATTTCGGGGTTGAGGCACGAATCGATGGGATCCGCTTCGACTCGGCTGCGACCCGCATCGAATGCGCCCGCACGTTGTGCCGGCTCTTACAGGAGGCCTTTGCAGCGCATCCATCCGGTCCCATGGATTTGGAGTGCGAGGTGATCAGTGACGGTGCTCGGGCAGAGTTGGTCGTTCGATCGGCACAGGAAGGGATGGCTATTCGAAGCGGCCAGATCGATATCATGGTGCGCGATCGGGGTAATGTGCTTTATCCCGACTTCGTCGTTGATCGATTCGGTATCAATGGACCCTTGCGATTCGAGGCCGGTGCCGCAATCGGAGACCGAGTCAATCTGACCGTGGCCAACCTGGGCAAGCTTGGAGTCGATCATCAATTTTCGGTGGGATTTTATGTCTCGCAGGATCAATCGGTCTCGACTGAAGATAGCCTCTTGAAGAATGGGCGTCGGTCTGTGGCGAAGCTAAAGGCGGGGCAATCGACCTCTGTGGCGCTTCCGGATGACGCCCGCATTCCGGAGGCGTTTGCTCCCGGTCCTGCCTACCTGGGGGTGGTGCTGGATGATACGCGGGTGGCTTTCGAAACAGATGAGCTGGACAACTCGTTGTCACTCCCGATCACTGTGGTGGAGCCCGAGTTGGGTCAAAGCGAGTCGGACGCCCAGGCGGGCCTCTCGATTCGTTCCTCTCCCAATGGAGATGTCATACTAAATTGGCCGAGCTCGCGCACGTTGGAAGTCGCTGAGAGTATCTCCGGCCCTTGGATTGATTTGCCGGAGGCCGGCAGCCCCTTTTCCCCTCCGGCTAATGGGCGGAATCGCTTTTACCGCCTTGACCCGGTGGCCTCGAATGACCGATAACCCGCATTTGTAGAAGCCAGCTTTAGACTGCCCCGAACTTTACGCTTCCTCCAACATTGGAGGAGAAAAAAGTGAAAGTGGGATGGTCCCGGGCGGGCCCATCCCACTTTCTTTGGGTGGATGTAGTGGGTGATGGAGATCGTACAATAAGCAACGTTCCATCTACCGATGGGAGGCCTCATTACCTCTGGCCATTGTGGTGTTTCTTTTTGTTTCGAGGCTTCCCATCGATATCAGTTCGGTAAGCAATCGGCATGCCAGGCCCCAATCAACGGCCTTTTGCCCGGATTTAAGCCTTGCCGGACTGATAGTAGCCCAGGGGTCAGGAAATCGTGATGACAAGGTGGGGAAATTGGCCCATGTCGACTGGGGGAACGGTCACTCATCCCCAACCCGCTTTGTCGGAGCCTGCCTTGTTTCTGGAAAATGGGCCGGCTTGGCATAGAGCGAACGAAGTGGCCAAAAAAAGCTCCCTTGACCAGTGCGACTGGCCCAAGGGAGCCGGGGAGCTTGATTAGGTCTTTCGGAGCCGACGGGACCTCGAGCGGGCCCTTCATCTCCGAATTCGACCGGTTAAGCGTTAAGAGTGCTTAGAAGTTGAAGCCGATACCGAGGGCGTAAAGGAATCGCCCATCGTCGAAGGTGTCTTCGGCCTCGTCGGCATCGTCAAAGATCCAGCCATACTCTCCTCGGGCAAAGATGAAGGTTTTTGGCTTAACGTAGTACTTCAAGCCTGCCTCGAGGCCGGCCAGAAACGACTCTTCGGTATCATCGCCATAGCGATAACCGAAGTTAGCCCCGACGAATGGCTGCACCCGCTCGAAATCGAAATGATAGTCGATCGCACCGCGACTACTCCCATTCCACCGTGATCCCGCTGTGTCTGAGTCTGCGAAGCTCACCTGTTGCCGTAAAGCGAGCTCCCAACTATCGGTGACGAAATAGCCCAACGTCCCTGAGGCCCCGAAAGACCCGGCGTCAAAGTCTTTGTCATTTGAGCCTTGTCCACCCAGGGTCAATTCCCAGTCTCCTTGTTGGGGACCGTAGCCCTGGTCGCTATACGAGACACCACCGCTCTGTTGAGCCGCTGCACTGAACGGTAGGGAAGCCGCCAAAATGCCGGCAAACACCGCTTTTAATATCCATTGATCTGTCATTGTTTTCGTTCTGTTCATACCGCAATCCTCTTACTAAGGGTTCTATTAACGGACGCCTTTGATCGTGCTGATTTTGAAAACCATGTCAATGCATTTATCAAAATTTTGTGCAAAGACGGACAAAAGGGGGCTTCCCCGTGATTCAGTTCCGGAGCTCGGCTCGAGCTCAACGCGATTCCTGCTTTTGCCAAGGGACAGCTCCCCCTTCCTGAATATGAGCCCGCAAGGCCCGCGCGAGCCGATTAAACCGCTTTCCGGCACTGTTGGATAAGTCGTGCTGTTCTTGGGGATCTTTCTTGAGATTGTAAAGCTCGAATGACTCCATTGGACTGTTTTGAAGAAGCTTCCACGGACCGTGACGCACCGCCCAGATGGTCTTGCCCATATAGCGATTACCCCCTTCGCGTCGGGTCCAAAAGAGAAAGCGATCTTCTGTGGGTTGTTTGTTACCCTTGTCCAGGAGGGTCGGCAGCAAGGAATGGCCGTCGATCTTGTGTTGAACCGGGACTTGAGCGGCGTCGCAGATCGTCGGAAAGAGGTCCATTGTGAGGGCAAGCTTGTTGCTGCTTGACCCGGGCTCAATATGCCCCTCCCATACGGCACACATAGGCACCCGTATTCCCCCCTCGTAAACTTCCTGCTTACTGCCACGCAGGTGCCCATTGTCGGCGCCGACTCGCAAAAGCCCGCCATTGTCCGAAGTGAAGAGAATCAGGGTATTGGCATAGGCCCCGGTGGCCTTAAGGGTGTCCACGACCTTCCCGACACCGGAGTCCATGTGCTCAATCAAGGCCACCAGCTTGGCACGTTGATCGGAGATGTCTGGCTGGCGCTGCTCGACCTTTTCGACCCAAGCTTCGGGAGGTTGGATGGGGGTATGGGGGGCATTGTAGCAGAGCTCCAGGAAAAAGGGGGTGTCTGAATTTGCCTGCCGCTTCAGGTAAGCCCGGGCCCATTCGGTAAAGAGGTCGGTTGCGTGGCCTTCGGGATCGATCTGCTTCTTGTTGCGGCGCATGTAGTTGTTGCCGTGGCGCCGGTGCGTGTAGTAGTCATCCATCATGTCACCCAGGAACCCGTGGAAGAAATCGAAGCCACGCTCGGTGGGATGATTTTCAGGTCGAAGACCAAGGTGCCATTTCCCGATCAGTGCGGTGTTATAGCCGGTCCGCTTCAGCATTGTGGGCAAGGTCTTGGCGTCGGGCGAGAGGTAACCCCAACTGTTTCGGTCGTGGGTGCGGATCACCCCGGGTACCCCGACGAGCTCGGGATAACGACCCGTCAAAATGGCGGCTCGCGTTGGCGAACAAACCGGACAATTGGCATAAAACCGGTCAAAGCGCATTCCCTCGCTGACAAGCCGATCGATGTTGGGGGTTTGCAAATCCTCGGCACCATAGCTCGAGAGGTCGCCGTAGCCCAGGTCGTCAGCAACTATCAGCACGACGTTTGGCGGGCGGTCGCCAACGTTGGCAGCGACCCCGGTTGATAGGCACTGCAACAGGAGTGCCAAGATACCGCAGAGAGTGAGATTAGGCGTCATTTTCATAACATCAAATCAGCTTGTCGCTTTTTTAACTTTATCCGATCCCGGGAGCCAAGCATTTTTGTTGTAGCGTTGTATGAATCCGTGGCAGCCATTTCTTGAGGAATTAAAACGGCTTGGGCTGGTGGAGAGCGAGTTTGACGAGGTCTTTGCGCGGTCGGGAGGTCCCGGTGGCCAGCATGTCAACAAGACGGCAAGCGCTGTGACGCTTAAGCATCGACCGTCGGGGTTGGGAGTGACCGTCCAGGAGCATCGTTCTCAAAGCAAGAACCGTCAGCTCGCGCGTCAACGTATCCTCGAACTGATTGAAGAGACAAGGCGAAGGGAGGCGAAGGCCCGACAAGCTTATTGGGAGAAGCAGCGTCGAAAACAGTCAAAAAGACCGACCGGCGTCAAAAAGCGGATGGTGGAAGCAAAGCGAAAGCGGGCTCAAATCAAACAGACCCGTAAAGCCCCGTCTGGCGAATAAGCGGCCTACTTCACGCTTGAGGCACGTTGAGAGGGATCCCCGGTCTTAACCTGCGTGAAGTGAGGTCGGTGGTCGGAGTTCCAACGGCGGCGTGCCGAGCTGGTTTTGCGAACCAGGTCCTCCTTTTGCAGAAATTCAATGTGACCGTCACAAAAGAGGATGTTCAAACCGTTGCCGTGCCTGGCATCTTCGTCATCTTGGGCATCTTTAAGATTAAGGATGTAGCTCGGGATCCCATAAATCGTATCCACCGAATCCCCGATGGCGATCATTTCGTTCGGGAACCGTACGCGCGAGGCTGGGATTGGGCGCATGGAACGCTGGGTCCGGTAGCTTCGATCTCCGCCCAAGCCGAGTAGCTCCGAGTTCGAATGATAGCGATAGTGACGGCTCCGTGATCCAAACCCGTTGTATCCGTAGCTCCCGCCCCGATAATAAATGGTGTCCTTTTTCCAAGTGAAGCCGGTATTCCCTCGGTATGAGGGACAGTCAAAGACCTCCTTACTCCCACTGACAAACGGCTCAAGGCTGTTGTTCCACAGGTTTCCAGTCGAGAAGTCGGCGGTATAGGGATAGTGTCCATCTTGGTTGGCGTACATGATCAACCCCATCCCTATTTGCCGGAGATTGTTTTTACAATAAGCCGAGCGGGCTGCTTCTTTCGATTGGGAGAGGGCGGGAAGCAAGAGGGCAGCCACGATCGCAAGGATCGCTATCACAACGAGCAGCTCAAGAAGCGAAAAGCCACGCCCCGCTTCTGTGCGAGCTTTCTCCTGAAGGCTGAATTGGGATTTGGCGTCGACCATCGCGCTTTACGTTCCTAATTGAAACTACGTTGCGAGCTTACCAGTGTCAAAAAAACCCGTTATCTTCGAGGTCCCTCCATTCCGAATTACGGGGGCTGCGCGCCCTTTCCCATACCAGTGCTGAGGACCCAAATTGGCCTTCTATTCCCTCTCATCGTTACATGGAGCAATTACCATGCCAGTTGGCCTCCATTATCCGCCATCAGATTGAACTTGCATTGGAGCGAAATGCCGTATAAAATTACGGTATTATGAAATGGAGAAGATCATATTACGGATCGTTTTACGGGGTAGGTCTTGGGACGCGATTCAAGGAGGGGAATCGCCCTCATAGGCCTGGTCGCCCTCGGGCGGAGAATCCTTCAACCTCAAGGAACGCGGGTGATCGGGCGACCGATACAGGTCGGGATCAGTCGGACTGGGAGGCCAAGCTGATGAAGCAGCTTGGGAATGTCCTATGTCACGAAGCGCTGACCGAGTTCAGGGAGCTGGATCACCGGGTTGCCGGTCGCTCAGAAAGGTTAAGGAATGCGGCGTGTCGGGCTGAGGTGAATCGGGCCCCTCAGCAACCTCAGGATCCACCGGAGCGGCTTGAGGTCGATCTTGATGACCTTCCGGCGTCGGAGGGGACGGAAGGCACGAGTCGGACGACCGGATTGGCCGAGGCCGCAACGAAGCACGGGGGACGTGAGAGTCACGAGGTCACGCGATTTGAAATGGCCCTCGATAACGATCCCGAAGTAGCCCGCATCATCGGCGATGCGCTGAAGGTGGCGATACGGTTGATGGAAGTAAGGTCCGTGCGTCATGCCCATAGCCGGGTGGCGGAAGAATTGTCAATCCAACCGGAGGCATCGGGAACGGAGGCTTTGAGTGACGCCATTTTGGGGGTTCGGCAACGTTTTATTCGGGCGTTGCGCGCTTTGGAAGCCGGCCTCGCCAGGCCTTGGCGGGATTGTGCTCCACTCCTAAGGCCAAGTGCGTGGGACTGGCATTGTTGAGCCAAGATGGGTCGAGAGGAGGCGACGACGCCTGCAAAGCCGTTATCGTTATTTATCGGGTGGCTGTCGGACCCCGGTCAGCCGGTGGCGGGAAGCCGCCAGGGTACCCGGTG
>JAHEOI010000068.1 GCA_018610125.1 Verrucomicrobiota bacterium | reverse complement strand
CGCAGGCGATCCCGAGCTCGGCGGCGCGGGTCTTGAAGATGCCTGCTTGGTGGTCGGGGCGCGGTTGCCCGGCTGTCACGTGGCAGCGTATGCAGGTGGTATTCCACATTTCATTCGGTGGAGGCCTTGATGGTGGACGAAGAAAGGTGTCCTCGCGCGGGACCCACCGCTCATCCTCAATCAACCAGGTAAATGGGAATCCGATCTGCTTATTGCCATGATCGCCAGGCAGCCAGAAGACCTGCATGTGATGGGAGCCGGTGATCATTCGGATTCGCAGCTCAATCGGGCGCCTCTTTTGGTCGTCTTCGAGGTCGCGGATGCCGACCCAAAATTCCTCCCCGCGTCGAGTCAAGTGAAAGCGTTCCCCGTGAAAGCTCAATTCGACCTCGTCAAAGTCGGCTTTGACGGTGTCGGGAGTGGCGGGCTGTGTCATGGTTCGGTGGTAGCTATCATGCCAGCTTTCATAAGGTTGGGGATGACAGGCACGGCAACTGTCCGATGAGACGTAGCCTCCAGGTCGCTGTTCGCGTGGGAGGTGGTTATAGAGGTCACGGTCGGACTTAACCGAAGAGTTCCGCCATTGGTACCATTGATACGCTCCGACAAGGTAAGCCACAAAAAGGAGTGACAGGACGAGGAGAGTCGCGGTCCGTTCAAGGCTGCGCAGCCTTATAAGTAGCAGCGATGCCAGACCAATGCCGATGAAAACCGAGAGGAAGAGCGGCACCATAACACATCGGGTCGAATTCTCACAGGGTCGACTTTTGCGGTCGGCCAAGCAGTTTTCGCCTCGCCAACAATCGGGAATACTCATTGATTTTTGGTCAGGTAAGGGGTTGAATCAAGATAAAAACGGCGGATAATGGGACTGATGGTGTCTCAGCGGCGACCGTTCTTTAGCTGTGATTGGGGAACAAGCTCCTTTCGTCTCCGGCTGGTTTCCGGCCAGAATCGGGAGATCGAGGGTGAGCTTGAGGAAGCGCATGGGGTGACCTCGGTTAGGGCGACCTCTTCCGCCTCTTCCTCCTCCACTGCATTGGGGGGTGATCCGGTGGACGGGTCTCCATTTGCCGAGTATCTGCTTGAGCGATTGGAATATCTCGCGGCCGGTGTCGGCGTAAGCACGGAGGCGGTGCCGGTCGTGATTTCAGGCATGGCTTCCTCCTCGATCGGATGGTGGGAGCTCCCCTATGCCTCGGTGCCATTTTCCCTTCAAGGGGATAATGTCATTTTTCAAAGGTTTTCGCTTACGGGCAATAGTGGGCGAATCTACTCCATCTACATGATTTCGGGTGTTGCCACCGAAGTCGATATGATGCGCGGTGAGGAGTCCGAGCTGATCGGCTTGAAGGCGCATGGTGAGCTCGAGTCCTTAGGGGAGCGATCGATTGCGATTCTTCCCGGGTCGCATTCCAAGCACGTCCTGCTCAACCGGGATTCGATCGAGGAATGGACTACTTGCTTTACTGGGGAGCTGTTTGAATTGCTAAAGACAAACAGCGTGCTCAGATTCTCGGTGGCCAACTCGTCAAGCGGTCTCCGGGAGCGGCGATTGACCCCTGAGGAGAAGGCGGACTTTCGGTCCGGGGTCGAAATGGTCGCGTCCCGCGGGCTCATGACAAGCCTCTTTCAAGTTCGTACCCGGGTGTTGTTGAAGGATGCCTCACCGACCCTCAATTACTGGTTTTTAAGCGGTCTTGTGATCGGTGCCGAGATCCGTGAGCTGAAATCGCACTATGGAGGGCACCCTTGGATCTTGCTTGCGGGGAGAAAATTCATCGAAAGCTATGAATTGGCTATTGAGGAGCTGGTCGGGAACGCGACCGATCGGATAAAGGTGCTTTCGCCCGAGGTGGTTGATTCACTGGTAGTGCGAGGGCATGAGCAATTGCTGCATCGCCTCGGCTGAATCGCGCTTCGGCTTTTCCCCCGTGGCTCAGGGGCGCTGGAAAGGAATGAGTGGGCTCCATTTCCAGACCCTGAGGCAACGCTTGATTACGGAAGCGCTTTGATTTCGACGTGACGGCACCGGACCGCCGGGTCGTTATGCCCGGCAAAGCCTGTGGCCCCGTTTTCCAAAACATAAGTCACGTTAGGCAGGGGGGCACGTTGGGCAAGGGGCGACAATGTTCCCACGGCTTGCAGCGATCATTCTATTTCTGGTTTTCTCCGTGATTCTTAACTTCGCCGCGCAGCTTCCTGGCATACTCCTCGACTTTCCGTGCTGCCGCGTGAAAGGCATCGCGGATAGCCACATAGACGTCTTCATGAGAGTGGTCCTGCGGTCCATTGTGGTTGACGACAAGCTCTTTCTGTGGGACATGGATGTTGATCCGGACTTCGTAGAGCTTGCCTTTGTAGTGATGTCTATGAGGGGCTTCGACCACAACATGGACGCTGGTGATCCGATCGAAATATTTCTCCAATCCGGCGACCTTCTCGCGGATATGCTCTTCCAATGCCGGAGAGGCGTCCATGTTCTGAAACTGTATTTTCACTGGGTTTTCCATAACCAATTGTTCTGCTCAATTGTAGAGGCAAAAATTATCGGCTGAGATCCAAGCAGACAAGATTTCCCTCGGCGTTTCGGCAGTAAAGCCGGCCGTCGTTAAGGAGAGGGCTTATCCAGCAACGGCCTCCAAGCACTTGCGCCTGTGCCAGCCGTCGAAAGCGCTGGGGCGAGGCCTCTGCGATGATAAGCTGGCCTTTGCCGGAGAGCACGATCAGCCGATCGCCTGCTCCGATGAGCGTGCCGGTTCCAAAAATTGATTGCGACCAAAGCACCTTGCCTGTCTTGAAATCGAGGCATTTGAGCTCGGGGCGGCGATCGCGGGCCTGGCCGTCGATCCCGTAGAGATGCCCATCCATGAGGAGCGAGGTGCTGAAATGGTTTCGCATCTTCTTGTGGCGCCAAACTTCCTTTGTGGAGCCGTTGTTGATTTCGATGAGGGCGCAACCTTTGCCGTACCCGGAGGAAATAAAGATTTTATTACCTTGAATGATGGGATCGGCGGCGTTGACATCATTCGAGGTGTCCCACGGATGACGCGCGAGGAGCTCGCCGTTTTCCAAGCTGACCACTGCGATCGATTCGGACGCAAAAATCGCGATTGCCTTTTGATCGTTTAGGGTGAAGGGGACGGGTGAGGCATACCCCGAGGCCGCTTGTCCTGTGGTCCACGCAATTTCTCCGGTTTTCTTGTTCAGCGCGGTCCCATATTGGCCCGCATTCACAATCACCAAATCCTCTTGCACAAGGGGCGAGCCTGCGAATCCCCAAGTCGGGGAAGTCAGGCCGAGCTTTTCCTGTAGGTTCTTGCCCCAAATGACTTCACCGGTCTTCGCGTTGAGGCAATAGAGGTCGCCGGCTTTGCCAAAGGTGTAAACCACATCGGCGTGCAGCGTCGGCGTCGCACTGGGTCCACCTTCGTAAAATTTGGCATGGAGGGGAGCGGCATATTTGAAGCGCCATATCTCTTCGCCGGTTTCAGTGTCGAGACAGAAGACAATGTCGTTCCCTTGCTTGTGACCCATCGTGTAGAGCCGGCCTTCACGGACAGACATGGAAGAAAAGCCGGTGCCGACCGATGCCTTCCAGACTTCCGTGGGACGCCCATCCGGCCAATCATGGGTCCAGTTTGTCTCGGAGGTGATGCCGTCGAAATCCGCTCCTCGCCAGCGATGCCATTCAGCCGCTGCGGAGGGGGACGCTTCCGTTTCTGGGTAAGCGGCTCGTTCGATCTGATTGGTGCTCTCGGCCTCATCGGCCGGTTTGGGGCCTTGATAAAGACAGCCTGAAGTCACGACCGAGAGTAATAAGGCGCCTCTCCTCCAAACCGGACATATAGACCCTGTTAAACGCTGTGCTCGCATTATGTCGATACCTGTTAGTAATAAAGCCGGCGGTCATGCCGTGTCAATCATTTCCAACGAGGCGTTGTGTCGCACCAGGCAGGACGTGGAATTAAAGGGGGAATCGATGCACAATTCTCTCCTGAAGTTTGATGGCATTGTGAGCCCTCACTCCGCTGCGGGAGGTCCCAAGGATTTGCGATAGCCTCGCGTCAAATCTTCCGGGGGCGGCTTATGCGGAAGCAGTTTGCTAAATGATTCCATGGAGGGGGCCGCCCGGGAGGGCGAGGTGATCGACCTTCCTTGAGACCTCGGGGTCTTCGGTCAATGGCGGCGCATGATGGGGCTTAATCCGCGCGTCGATGATGAGGGGGCCCTCGCATCCCCAATGCTTGTTTTCGATGAAGCTGCGGACCCCGTGAACATCGTGTGACGGGTTTGACCGAGTGAAGGTGACCCAGAGGAAGTTTTTAAGCTCCTTGGCGCAAAAGTCGAGGTCATCCACCAGCACCAATAAAGCGAATCCGCGCAGCCCGCTTTGGGCTTCAAGCGTTTTGACGAGGCGGTCGACCTCTTTTTCGGCTCCCGACGGATCAAACTGCGGGCCTTTTAACAGGAGCGCTCCCGGCATTGGCATCACTGGGCCGGCAAAGCCTTCAGGAAGCGTCAGTCGATCGGGTCCTTGCGTGGCCAGTCGACGTTTTGGCTCGCCGGCGGCCGCGATAATCAACTTGGAGCCCGCGTTCAGGGCGGTGCCGGAATAGTCAAGGGTATCCATCGTGGTGCGCGTTTGGAAGTGCAGGTCGCGGGTCCAATCGACGCGCTCGAGGAGATGCCTGAAAAAATCAGGGATATCATGGACATCCAGGTCGGGGTTGTCTTCTCCGGCAACGATAAAGAGGTATTTCGCCAATGAGCATTGCCCGAACCCGAGCAACGCGTTGGCGATTGTCAGGATTTCTCGGGGGTGGCGCTGATCAAATGGGACGTAGCGCTCACTGCCGATAGCAAGCAAAAGCGGGTGAACTCCGGCGGCGTCGACGGCATGGATCGCTCGCAACCCCGGGATCTCTTTAGGGACCATCGGGGCCGTCAGCTCATGAATGATCTTACCAAAGGTGGTGTCTTCTTGCGGGGGACGGCCGACGACGGTAAAGGGCCAGATCGCACCACGCCGATGGTAAACTGCCTTGACATCGAGCACGGGAAACGGGTGCTTCAGACTGTAATAGCCCAAGTGGTCGCCGAAAGGCCCTTCAGGGCGTAGCCGTTGGGGATCGACGGTGCCGGTAATACAAAAGTCGGCTTCGGTACTGATAAGGTGACCGTTGCGTCGAGTGTAACGAAAGCGCCGATTGGCGAGGATGCCCGCGAATAAGAGCTCGGTGAGTCCTTCCGGCAGGGGCATGACGGCGGCCAGCGTGTGGGCAGGGGGCCCGCCAATGAAAATGGAGACCGTCAAGGGCTCTCCTCGCGAAACCGCTTTGGTATGATGGATTCCGATGCCACGATGAATCTGATAATGGAACCCGAGCTCCTTTTCGGGGAGATACTCATTTCCGGCCATCTGGAGGCGATACATCCCAAGGTTGGAATGATAGAGATCGGGATGCTCGGGGTCTTCACTGTAGACTTGCGGCAGCGTGATGAATGGCCCGCCATCATCGGGCCAGCACTGGATCTGCGGGAGCATCTTGATGCCGGTGGTCTTGGCGAGCACCGGGCCGGTCGGGCGCTTCCACGGCAAAGCCTTCAACGCGGTCCACGGAGCT
>JAHEOI010000067.1 GCA_018610125.1 Verrucomicrobiota bacterium | reverse complement strand
TGTGGGAGTCCTCGGCGGTTGGAAACGGGACGAAGTGGGCAAACTCTTTAAGCTGCGGCTGAAACGGACCTCGGAAATGGGAGCGATAAGTGGCGTTCAAGCTCCCGTATCCCAAGCCGTGGTAGGCGCCCTCAAAAGCGAGAATTTCCGGTCGGTTGGTGGCCAGCATGGCCGTCTTGAGAGCGGCCTCAACCGCCTCAAAGCCGGAATTCGTCAAGATTGTCTTTCCGGTCTCCGTGCCATCCCGGCTCCATCGCTCGAATGTCATGCGGCTCAAGGTCTCGAGGAGCTCCGCCTTCAATGGGTGTGGGTGGACATCGCCCATCGCGTGCAACAGGCGTCGCATCTGCCTTTGACCCGCCTTGACGACGCGGGGATTGCCGTGGCCGGCTGCAGCGACACCAAAGGCGGCGGTCAGATCGAGGTATTGCCTGCCATCGACATCCCACACATGGACGCCTTTGGCCCGATCCCATACGATGGGCCACGAGCCATCCGCCTCGATCAGGGTCACATTGGGCGATTCGTAACGCTGTAACCGGTTAAGTGTTTTCTGACTAAGACTGCTCACGTCGCCTCGCTTCTTTCCTCTAACTCATTGGTGAACGCCTTGGCTCGTTGGCGCCGCGGGATTGCCAACCGGTTGTTTCATTGTCAGCCATGGACTCTTTTGGTGGCCCTTCGCACTCATACCCCTCTTAGATCCGGAGACCAAATGAACTTGTGCATCTGCAATTGAAACCGCACCGGCAGGCCATCGGCAATGATTCGATCGACCAGCTCCTCTCGAGACAAAGGAGTGTGAGGTAATGCAGGATCCTTGAGTGAGCGGGCGCGCTGATGCGGCATCAGCGGCGTCACCCAGGAAAACAGCACCGGACAGCGCCGATCGAGTCGATATTGCTCCAGCACTTGCTTGGCCCAGTTATAATCCTCGGCAGTGCCAATAACGAACTTGATCTCGTCGGTCTGTTTTAACAAATCGATATTGGCCCAATGGTTTCGATGGGATTCGCCGCTGCTTGGGCATTTGATATCCATGATCCGCCGGACCCTGGGGTCGACCTCCCCGATGTCACATGCCCCACTTGTCTCCAATAGGACGGTATATCCGTGATCACATAGGGAGTTCATTAAAGGGAGCGCGCTGTGCTGAAGCAGCGGTTCGCCGCCGGTGAGCTCAACCAACGGCAGTCCCAGCTCCAGGCCTCCGGTATACCGCGGCTCTCCAAATTGGCGAATCCGTCCCTCTACTTCCTCCAGGCCCCACTTTTTTCCCTCATTGAAGGCGTACGCCGTGTCGCAATAGGAGCACCGTAGATGGCAAGCTGTCAGTCGCACAAAGACACACGGGAGGCCCGCCAAGGTGCTCTCACCTTGGATACTTCGATAGATTTCGTTGACGACCAACTTGTCGGACATTCGATCGAGGAGCTCTGCTCGGCTCTAGGCTATGCCAACCGCTGGGGAAGGATGGGGCTTCAATGCCCAAGGGATCGATATCGATCCATCCTCCGCATCGTTAGCTTACCTGATACTTTGGTTGTTTGCATCCTCCATGATAGGGACGTCGTCCTCGGCGTCCCATATCTCTCTTGCTCCCCGACGTCTCCAAAAAAAAGTGGGACCTCGGGGACGAGGTCCCTATCAGGGAAAAACGAATGGGTCGGCCTCCATATATCTACCCCAACCTCCGGCATCCGTGTGCGAGCTTTACCGGTCTGCCGAGGAGAATGTCAGCGGCAGTCTTTTGATTCCACGCATTACCCCGCTGTTCCAACGGACTTGATCGGTTGCCAATTTCACCTCAGGCAGTCTCGTGAACAGGGTTTTCAGTGCGATGGGGGCTTCAATCCTGGCCAGTGGCGCTCCAAGGCAGAAATGAACCCCGTGTCCGAACGCCAGATGTCGGTTAGGGGAGCGATGAATATTCAGGGTGTTGGGCTGGTCGAACTGGCTCGGATCGCGATTGGCGGCTCCCAAAAGCGAGAAAAGCGTCTCTCCTGACCGGATCGTTGTTCCGTGAAGCTGACAATCTTCAATGACGGTGCGTCCAAGGCGCTGGAGTGGGCTTTCGAAGCGGAGGACTTCCTCGATGGCGGTTTCCATTAGGCTCGGGTCCTCGGCAAGCTTTGCCGTGTCGATACCGTGACGGAGAAAGAGCCAGACAGCGCTGGTAATGAGATTGGTCGTTGTTTCATGTCCGGCGACCAATAACCCGACACTCGTCGAGAGGAGCTCCTCATGGGAGAGTCGATCGCCTTCTTCCTCGACCGAGACCAGCTGAGTCATCAAATCATCCCGAGGGTTTTGGCGGCGCTCTCGAGCGACCTCGTCGAGGTAGCTACGCAGCTCGATCAATGCTTCCTGAGAACGGAGGATAGTGGCCTCCTCCGGACGGGGCATCGCCTGAAATTCAAGGATCGTGCCCGACAACTCCTTGAATTGTTGGCGCATGTCGGTCGGGACGCCCAACAGTTCGGCAATCACCGTGACCGGCAACGGGTATGCCAAATCGCGGACAATCTCGATTTTCCCGGTCGGGACGACTTGATCCAGAAGCTCGTCGACAATCGCTTGAATGTGCGGCTTCAAGCGCTCGAGGGTCTTCGGGAGGAAGGTCTTTTGAACGAGCTTGCGAAGGCGTGTGTGATCGGGCGGATCGACATTGATCAGGCCTTGACCAAAGTGCTGCAGAAGCGGCTGAATTTTCTCCAAAAATGATTCCGGAAATTCACGTCGGATGACATTGGTGACGCGGGCCCGATTCGAGAACCGTTTATAATCCTGGATAACGGGCGCAATGTCCGCGTAACGCGATAATACCCAACAGCCCCAGGGCTCGCACCAATGCAATGGCTCCGCTTCTTGGAGCTCTCGGTAGTATGGATAGGGATCATCACGAAATTCGGTTGTTCCAATTGCCTCGTCGAATCTCATGTCACCTCAATCCGTTCGAACGCCTCGCTAGGGTTCCCGACCGTGAAACGGGGTGATAGCCCACCAGAGCCAGCCCACAATCAGGCCAACCCCGCCCAACGGCGTGATGGCACCAAGCCAGCCAATATCGGTCAGTGCCAAGGCGTAAAGAGTTCCTGAAAACAGGATGATCCCGACCAGCATGCTCCACCAAGGACCCGACCGCATCGCAGCGCGATCGGCTGTCAAAAAGAGCACCACACTGTGGACCAAGTGATAAAGCACCGCCGTTTCCCAAGTCGACATCGCCTCATGGGCGCGCAAAAGCTCCTTTAATCCGTGGGCGCCGAAAGCCCCGAGAATGACTGCCAGGCCTCCGCTGACGGCTGCAATCCGGATTCGTGTTGTTGGCTGCATAATCACACCGCTCGATATCTCGCCTCTCGGCGAAGTTTGTTTCCCAATCGGAAACTAGCATAGCGCTCATCGGGTTGGGAACAAAGCGTTTGATGGGAAGATTTACCCGAAAACTTGTGGATTCGACCCAACTTGGTTAGGATACGGTAGTTGGCGTTAAAGCCTGGCGTTAACGTCTCGAGTGAAGGTGGGGAAGGAAAGGTTAGGAAAGGTTCATTTTCGAAGGAGAACGGAAGAGAAGGCGAAGGACACAATAAGGAAAGGATAGCATTATGGCATACGAACTACCACCATTACCATACGCTGCTGATGCGTTGGAGCCGCACATCGATAAGATGACGATGGAAATCCATCACGGAAAGCATCATAACACTTACGTAACGAAACTGAATGGTGCTGTGCAGGGCAAGCCGGACTTGGAGAACAAGCCGGTGGAGGAATTAATCAGTGATCTGAAGGCCATTCCTGAAGAGATCCGGACAGCCGTTCGCAACAATGGTGGCGGGCATGCGAATCACTCACTCTTTTGGAAGCTCTTGAGCCCGAACGGTGGAGGCTCGCCTTCGGGTAAGCTTGGAGAAGAAATCAGCTCGACGTTTGGGGGTTTTGAGACATTCCAGCAAAAGTTTGAAGAGGCCGCCCTCGGACGGTTTGGTAGCGGCTGGGCTTGGCTTGTTGTCAATCACCGAGGTCAGTTGGAAATCATGTCGACGCCGAATCAAGACAGTCCGCTAATGGAAGGGCTTAAACCGATATTCGGGGTCGATGTGTGGGAGCATGCCTACTATTTGAAATACCAGAACCGGCGCGGTGAGTACCTCAAGGCGATCTGGAATATCGTCAACTGGCCTGAGGTCGAGAAGCAGTATCAGGCAGCGAAAGGCTGACGCCCCAACCAACCAACCAAACTCTCCTCGGTAGGGGACGGCTAGGGGGCCGTATTGTTGTTAAGTTGGCATATTAAAGATGCCGTGTTTCCGACAATGTGCGAAAGAAGAGCACCCCTCATCTTTCGGGCCACCGAAGCCGTCACATCACAGTCGACTTCCTCTCCCCTTTCGAAGGGGAGAGGATCGAGGTGAGGGGTCACTTATGCACTGCGATCCTTACGAGCTCAGTTGCATAGTAAGCTCGAGATAAAAAAAGGCGGCGCACAAATTCTCTCCTAACTTAATGGTATCGAGGGGGCCTTCCCCTCGTTTGTTCCCATTATCGCCAGGCCAAGCGAGTCCGCTCGAAGGCGGCGACAAGATCTTCCAATGGATAGGTCCAGATTTCCGAAAGGGTGGGGTGGAACCAATGTGCTTTGAGGAGGTCATGGACTGTCGCCCGAAGCGGCAACGCCACGGCGAGACTATGAATCAGCTCGGAGGCGTCTTTTCCGACGCATTCGGCCCCGAGAATGCGACCATGCTCCTTATCAGCGAGGATCTTCACATAGCCCTCTTTGGCCTCCATGAGGATTGCCTTGCCGTGATCGTCAAACGGGGAATCGGCTGAAAGGTACTCGATGCCTTGGGCTTGGACATCGTCTTCAGAGAGTCCCGCAATGGCGATCTGCGGGTCGGTGAAGATGACCTTGACCAAGCTGTTGTAATCCACCGGCTCCGCATGACGTCCGGTAGCGTACCGGGCGGCGCATTCCGCCTGCATGATGGCGACATGGACAATTTCGTATGGGCTGGCGCAATCGCCGGCTGCAAATATATCGGGATTGCTGGTTTGCTGATACTCATTGGTCGTGACGTGGCCCGAAGGCTTGCACTCGACATTGGCGCTCTCCAAGGCGAGCTGTTTCGTGTTTGGGCTCCGGCCCAAGGCGTTAAAGAGAGTGGCGGCCTCGCGGGTGACTTGAGCGCCTTGATGATAGAAGGTGACACGGACGCCCTTATCCGTTTGCTCGACTTGTTCGATTTGGGTGTCGGTGAATAGCTCGATGCCTTCTTGACGGAAGACATTTTCGACAGTTCGGGCTGCTTGTGATGGGGTGTCTTTAAGGATCCGAAAACTTCGTTGGATCTGAACGACTCGGGTGCCCAGCCGCCGTAAATACTGAGCCAGCTCGCAGCCGACATAGCCGCCACCGAGCACAATGACGGACTCGGGGAGATAATCCAGCTCCAGCACATCATCGCTGGTCAGGTACGGGATCTCGCTCAATCCCGGAACCGGCGGGCAATTGATGTGGGATCCGGTCGCGATCAGGAATTTATCTGCCGTCAGCTTAGTGCCATTGTCCAAGGTGATCTCGTGATCGCCGGTAAAGCGGGCCGATTGGCGATAGAGGTCAAACTCCCCCGATTGGAGCTGCGATTGGCGATGGGCGGCAAATTCTCCGATCACGCGTCGTTTGCGCTCATGCAGCTTCGGCATGTCCGCGCTCGCGTTGGGGATATCGAGCCCGAACTGACCAGCTTTCCGGGCCAGGTGAAGGACCTCGGTCGAATAGATCAATGTCTTGGACGGCATGCATCCCTGGAGAATGCAGAGTCCTCCCAGCTCCCTCGCGCCGTCCACCAGCGCGACGTTTTCCCACTTTTCCCGAGCGGTACGGGCGCCGGCGTAGCCGGCACTCCCACCGCCAATTGAAATAAAATCGTAGTGGCAGCTCATAAGATTCTCGTTTCGCTCCGTTATCGCGAGACACATTGACCTGCTTTGCTCCGCCTCGCAAATCACTCGGTGGACTTTTCGCCGGGAGCTGATATGCTTGCTTATTCAATATCGAGATCAAGGTGGGGATGCGGATCTCTTCGAATCAGTGCAAGAAATCAAGAATGAGGCAGCAGCGAGATCGTTTTTGTTTGAAGCCGGCCTTGGGGGCCTTAGTGGCGAAATTGGCGCTACTCCAGCTTTCGCTTTTGGCCCAGGGTGGCGGCAATCCTGACGTGGCTCGGGTCATCCCGATGCCCGGATCGGTCGTTCGTCACCTGGGCGAGATTGAAGTCTTTTTCTCGGAACCGGTAAGCGGCGTCGAGAGCGAAGATCTCTCGGTTAACGATCAATCGGCTGAGAGGGTCATTGGTGTCGGGAAGGGGCCCTACACCTTCAAATTGCCGCAATCGGTGACGGGGGATGTCAAATTTGAATGGGCGAATGATCCGGGGATCGAGAGCTTGGAGGGGGATGGGAATGCATTCGAAGGGGGAGGCGGTTGGGAAGTCAGGCTGGATCCCGACGCGCCCGTACCGGATATCGTGCTCAATGAGGTCGTCGCGACGAACCTGGACGGTTTAAGGGATGAGGATGGGATGACCTCGGATTGGGTGGAAATCCACAACCGAGGGGAAAACGCGGTAGACATGGGAGGCTGGAGTTTGTCGGATGATTCGGACGAGCCCGGTCAATCGGTTTTGCCCGAAATCACGCTCGAGCCGGGGGATTACATCGTGGTCTTTGCTTCGGGAAAGGGCTCGAATGCCTCCTTTTCCGGTCCTCCTTACCACACGAGCTTTCAGCTCAGCCGCGACGGTGAGTATCTGGGACTCTTCTCCGAGGGACTGCCAAGGGAAGCGGCTGATGAAATTCGTTTTCCGGTGCAACGGGCCGGATATTCCTATGGGAGGGTCCCTTCAGGCGAGTGGCGCTATTCCTCACCTCCCACTCCGGAACGCGAGAACGGTCAAAGCCAGGTGCTTGGGGTGACTGACCCACCCCATTTTTCGGTCGAGCGAGGCTTCTTTCAGCGCCCGTTCACGTTGCGGATGACCGCACCTGCCGGGGTCACGATTCGATATCGAACCGACGGTGGTGAACCGACCCGTACGCGGGGCCGACGGTATAACGGTCCCATCGAGATCGACGAAACGACTTTCATTCGTGCCGCGGCGTTTGCCGAGGATCGGCTCCCTTCCGAAACGATCACTCACTCCTATTTTGTCGGGGAGGACCATGCCATGCGCTCATTGCCGGTATTATCGATCACGACTCATCCCGAGCACCTCTTCGGTTCGACCGGGATAATGGAGACCGATCCCAGGAATACCACGAAACATGGCAAGGCGTGGGAACGTCCGGTATCGGCCGAGCTGATTCGTTCGGATGGCGACCCGGGCTTCCAGATTGATGCCGGTCTTCGAATTCATGGAGGTGGCTATGTGCGAGAGCGGTACGGTCCGAATAAAGGACTGCCTTTCAGCAAGTACTCGTTCAGGCTTTACTTCCGTGGGGATTATGGCGAGCCGTTTTTGGAGTATCCCTGGATTTCGGAGGCGCCGGTGAGTCGATTCAAGCGGGTTGTATTACGGGCGGGCATGAATGACCACTCGAACCCGTTTGTTGTGGACGAGCTGGTGCGGCGTCTAGGGAGCGATATGGGGCATGTCAATCCACAAGGGACCTTTGTGAACCTTTTCCTCAATGGGGAGTATCAGGGGTATTATAACCCGACCGAGCGGATCGACGATTGGTTCCTCCATACCCGTGAGGGCGGCTCGCGCAACTGGGACTTGATTGCGCAATCGGGCGAAATTCAGGAAGGGGACGCCCAAGCTTGGAATGCGCTGAAAGAGCTGATATTGGGCCGGGATCTTTCGATTCCTGAAAACTACGCCAAGGTCAAGCAGGAGCTGGATATTGTTAACTTCATTGATTACCTGATTCTCAATATTTACGTCGGTACCGGTGATTGGCCTCACAATAATTGGCGAGCGGCGCGACTCAAGAAACCGGGAGCCAAGTTCCGTTTCTATGTCTGGGATGCCGAATGGGCCTTCGGGAATGTCGGCCGGTCCCTCTCGGTGAATGTGATCGAAAAGGAGCTGCAGCGTGATACTGCGATTGCCAATTTCTTCCATGCCCTCAAGCAAAATCCCGATTTTCGGCTGCGCTTCGCGGATCGGGTCCATAAGCATTTCTCAAAGGGGGGCGCCCTCTTTTCCCCACATGTCGGCAAGCGCTTTAAAGAATTACGGAAAACGATGTCCGAAGTCATTCCCGATATGGATACGACCATTGGTAATCGGTGGGCGCCGTTTCGCGTGGGGATTGTTATGGGGCAATTGCGGGATGCCGGCCTAACCCGGTCTCTTAGTGCGCCTAAATTTGAGCCGAGCCCGGGCAACGTGGCCAAGGGCACCGAAATTGAGATGAGTGCCTCTGAGGGAGGGACGATTTACTACACCAAGGATGGCCGCGATCCGCGTCGGTCCGCTTCCACGACAATCCAAGCAAAGAAAACGCTTATCGAGAGCTCGGCGGAGAAGCGGGTTCTTGTCCCGTTGAACATCAACGGGGGACCCGCCCTTGGTGATCGGTGGCTGGGAGGGGACGACTCGTTCGATGATTCCGGATGGTTGGAAGGACATGGTGCAATCGGCTATGACGAGAACGACAATTACGAGAACCTTATCGACACCAATGTCCGATTGGGAATGGATGACCGTAATACCTCCATTTTTGTGCGGATTCCATTCCAGATTGCTGACTCAAAGAAACTGGATCAATACAATTTACTGCGGTTGCGGGTGCGTTATGATGACGGCTTTGTCGCTTACTTGAACGGGGAGCGGGTGGCCTCGGCCAATGCTCCGGGAGATCCCGGCTGGGATGCGTCAGCCGTTTCCGGCCATTCGGACAGTGCGGCGGTGCAGTTTCAAAATTTCGATCTGTCTCAAACGATGGACCGGCTTAAGGCAGGGAGGAATGTGCTGGCAATCCAGGGGCTGAACATCTCGCTGGATAGCTCCGACTTTCTGCTGGAGCCGGAGCTGGTGATCGGGCGTCGTCAATCGGCCGAGCCGGCCGAAACGGCCAGAATCTACCAAGGGCCCCAGCCGTTGTCGGAATCGACCACGATCCATGCCAGGACGCTGCAGGCGAATGGCCGATGGTCGGCCATGACCGACGGGGCATACCGGGTCGCTCAATTCGGCTCGCCTATCCGATTGACCGAGCTGATGTATCATCCGTTCGAGAATGAGGCCTACCAATTCATCGAGCTGGCCAACACCGGCCATCAGGCAGTCGATCTAAGCGGCATGCGCTTTGATGGAATCGACTATGTCTTTCCGGGTGGCTCCGTTGTCGCGCCGGGAGATCATTGGGTGCTGATCGCCGACGATGATCCGGATGCCTTCCGTGCCCGTTATTCGGGTGTGGAAGTGGATGGAACATTCGGTGGCAATTTGGACAATGGGGGTGAGCGCCTTCGGCTGATCGACGCGAGCGGGGTGACTCTTGTCGAATTGGAATACGCCGATGGCGGGAAGTGGCCGGAGCATGCCGACGGTGAAGGCAGTTCACTCGTGCTTGCGGATCCGACACGAAGCATTAATGACCCCACCAATTGGCGGCTCAGCGACAGGCCGGCCGGCTCGCCGGGAGTGGGCGAAAACCGGATCGAGCCAAACGGGGTCAAGTTGAACGAGCTCATGGCGATCAACGAAAGCGCGGTGGCGCGAGGCGATGGCCATCCGGACTGGATCGAGCTGGGTAACAGCGGCCCCGAGCCCGCCACTCTGGACGGCTGGAGCTTGACGGACGATCCGGATGAGCCCCGGAAAACGGTCCTGTCCAATGTGACGTTGGAACCGGGCGAGCACCTGACCGTTTGGGCCGACGACTCGGTGAGCACCGGCGTCACCATCGACTTCCGGCTCGATGGGGATGGAGAGGCCGTTTACCTGTTTGATTCGCAAAAAAGACGAGTCGATGCGGTGAGCTTCGGTCGTCAATTAACGGATTATTCGATCGGTCGTGATTCCGAAGGGCGGTGGCGGCTTAATCGACCGACTCCGGGCGGGCAGAATGTCGTGGCGAGTGGGGTGAACGGAGACGATTGGGTCATCAATGAGTGGTATCCCGGTCAAACAGGGGATGAGCTCGCTTGGGTCGAGCTTTACAACGCCTCACCGGAGCAGCCCGCTGCGTTGGATAATCTGATACTGAGTGCCGGTGACAAAGATTTTGCCGTGAGCGGATTGGCCTTCTACCCGCCGGGTGGTCTGGCCCGGTTTCCGGCAGGGAGGATTCGGCTCCGTCTTGTCAATCGATTGACATTACCGTCGCCGGAGGGGCAATTGACCCTTAAAAACAAGGCCGGCGAGCTGCTTGACGAGGTTGAGTACAGCGGGATTGCAGCCGGTGGCTCGCAAGGCCGCTTGCCGGATGGCGAGGCTCGTATCCGGGCGTTTCCTCGCAATCCGACCCCGGGTGAGCCGAATGCCCGGGTTGAACCGCCAGAGCTACGGCTGAATGAGGTCCTGGCGTTACCTGAAACCAATTCGAAAGAATCGGAGACGCCGCCAAGCTGGATCGAGCTGTTCAACCCGGAAGAGGCGGCGATCTCGCTGGAGGATTTCCGCCTCCGGATCGAATCAAGCGGTCGAAGTCGGGAAGAAATTGACTTCCCTCCGGGGAGCTCGATTGACGCCCAAGGGTTCCTCTTGGTGACCCTTGAGGCTTCCGACGAAGCGTTCTCCTCGGCCAATAGGCTCACGTTTTCCCAAGAGCTGTCTCCTCAAGGGGGGATGATCCGACTGGTTCATGACGACGGCTGGATGGTGGATGCGGTGACCTATGGCCATCAGGTTCGTGGTCGATCGCTCGGTCGCTCCCATGAAGAGTGGGCTTTGCTGGTTGAGCCGACCCCGGGAGGACCAAACGCTGCTCCGGCCGAGCTCGCAAGCCCGAAGGGATTGCGATTGAACGAGTGGCTAAGCGCGGCCGAATCGGGAAAGAGCGACTGGCTCGAGGTGTATAATCCCAAGTCAAAGCCGGTAGCCATGTCGGGGCTATTCCTGACCGATGATCCCTCATTGGCCGGGCGAGACCAGTACCCGATTCCCGAGCATTCATTCATCGGGAGTGGACAATGGACGGCTTGGTCGGGTCGGGATACCGGAGAAGGAGCTTTCGCCAGTATCCCATTTGGGCTAGACCGGCACGGAGAGATGTTGCGCCTGTATGATGCCGATTTCCAGGTGATCGACGAGGTTGGGTTCGGACTGCAGCAACCGAATAGCTCGAAAGGTCGATTCCCCGACGGGGAAGACTCGCTTGCCTCGCTTGTTCCGTCACCGGCAGCCGAAAATATCCTCGACCGAGACAGCGATGGCATGGCAGATAATTGGGAAGAGCTCAATGGGCTCGATCCGAGGGACGCTTCGGACGCAAAGCGCGATCCGGACAATGACAACCGCACGAATCGGATGGAATACCGCAACGGTACCGATCCAAGAGCGGCCGAGAGCTCGGGGATTGACATTACGGCGGAATATGACCCGGAAAAAGGGATCCGAATTCATTTCCGAGCTGAAGCCGATACCGGTTATACGGTTGAATTTTCCCGCTCCATAGTGAATCCTGTATGGAAGCCGTTGAAAACAATCGCTCCTCGACCGGTTGAACGATTGGAAGAAGTGATGGAGCCTTTACTCGAGGGGAGAAAGCGGCGGTTCTATCGGGTGACTGAGCAATAGGCCGAATGTTGGAAGGATTGGCTCCTGGTCTGATTGACTGAATCTGATCGCGAGCGAACGAAAAATGAGGAATGGATTGACACCCGAAAACAGGGTCTTTAAGATCCGCGAAAAAATTGAGTTGGACCGGACATGCTATTAAGAATTGCCTTAATTATTGCAGTGGCTACAGGGCTCGGCGCTCTGGGAGTGAGCTTTAAAGTCAACGACGAGATTCAGAGTATTATCAAGGAGCGCGATAGGCTAGAGGGTGACTTGAGAACGGCGAATCAAAATGAGGCCGAGGCGGTTCAAGCAAGAAAGAAGGCCGAGAAGCAGCTTGCATCCGTCCAGGAAGACCTGAAGGCGGCTCAGAAGCGGTTGGAGTCGGCTCAAGCTCGAGCGAAAGAAAAGGCGTCGCTGGCCAGCGGCTTGCGAAAGAAGCTCGACGACGCAATTGCAGCGCGAAACACCGCGCAAGACAAATTGGCCCGATGGGAAGCGTTGACATTGAGCTTGGAGGAGGTCCGAAACCTGACCGACACCTTGCGGAATCTTCGTGACGCCCGGGATGCCTTGAAACAGGAGAATCAAACCTTACAACGCCGGGTCGATATCCTGAAGAACGAGCTGCAGTACTTTGTCGGCGAGCAAAAGGAAGTAACGTTGCCGGCGGAGTTGGATGGCAAAGTGACAGCGGTTAACGAGGAATATGGCTTTGTCGTGATCAGCTTGGGGAGCGAGCAAGGGGTCTTAGAGCGTGGTAAGCTGGCCATCACACGGAACAATCAGTTGGTTGGCAAAGTGGAAGTGACCAACGTCGAATCCAATCAAAGTGTTGCCAATATCCTGCCGAAATGGAGTCAAGGTAAAATCCAGAAAGGCGATCACGTTTTGACGAGTTATGAAGCGTTACCCCAACGTCAGTAAGTATCTCCGGTATCTGCTGTTGACGGTATTCCTTGCTGGAATGGCCGTCATGTTCGTCGGTTGCAGCACACCGGAAGCCGAGAACGTGTCTGAACGCCCATGGACTAAGCAGCGCCGTTGGGAGCATGGATTGCCTTCGGCGGTCTACGAAGGACAATGATGTTGCCCTCCCTTGACGATGCCCTTCCGGCCTCCTTTTGAACCGGCTTAACTGGCACATAAAAAGAGTGACTGCTTTTTTATGTGCCATGAAAGCCCGGCGATCCCACATTCGTTCCCGACTCCCATAGACGGGTGGCGGGATCGTTATTTAGCGTATTCGATGCATCGGGTTTCTCGTAAGACCGTGACGCGGATCTGACCGGGATAATGCAGCTCTTCTTCGACCTTGCGTGCGATATCTCGAGCCAACACGTAGGCTTGCGCATCGGTTACCTCGTCCGAACGGACCAAGACCCGAAGCTCGCGGCCTGCTTGCAAGGCATAGCTCTTCTCGACTCCGGGAAAGGAGTTCCCCAGCTTTTCAAGGCTCTCCAAACGTTTGATGTAGGTCGCCATTGTCTCCGAGCGGGCGCCGGGGCGCGCGGCGCTGATGGTGTCGGCAGTGGCGACCAACACCCCAAGAAGCCCTTGCTGAGGGCCCTCATTATGATGGGAAGCCACGCCATTGACCACTTCTTCCGGTATCCCATGGCGGTGAATGAAATCGGCCCCCACCACGGCATGGGGCCCTTCCATTTCGTGGTTTAATGCCTTTCCGACGTCGTGCAGGAGGCCGGCCTGCTTGGCATGCGTTGTATTGACTCCGATTTCCCCCGCGAGCAGTCCACAGAGATGGGCGACTTCAATGCTGTGATCGAGAATGTTTTGGGAATAACTGATGCGGAACCGCAAACGTCCGAGCAGCTTTGTGACTTCCATAGGCATCGGCGTGAGACCGACTCGGGCGATCGCTTCTTCTCCCGCTTTGACGATGGTGTCATCCATCTCTTCGGTCACTTGTTGCACCACTTCTTCAATGCGGGTTGGATGGATTCGTCCATCCGCAATAAGGCGTTCCATCGTTTCGCGCGCGATCTCGCGTCGCACCGGATCAAACCCGGAAAGAATCACGGCATTCGGGGTGTCATCAATGAGGACGGTAATTCCAGTCGCATTTTCAAAGGTCCGAATATTCCGTCCCTCTCGTCCGATGATGCGTCCTTTGATCTCCTCGTTGGGAAGGGCCACCGTCCCGGAGGTGTTCTCAAAGGTGTATTCGCCGGCATAGCGTTGGAGCGCGATGCTTAGGATCCGCTTCGCTTGGTCCTCGGCCTTTTGTTTGGTTTCATCGATGATTCGGCGGCTTAAGGTGGTGGCGTCTTTGAGGGTGCTCTGCTCGATCTCTTTCAGTAGAGTCTGCTTGGCCTCCTCTTCCGTGAGGTTGCCGATCCGTGCCAATTCGTCCCGCCGCTCCTTTTCAAGCTTGTGGAGGCTCTCCTTCTCATTGGCCAGCTCGCGCGCCTTGGCGTCATACTCGGCCTGCTGTTGCCGCAGCTTTTTGTCTTCTTGAACCAAGTTTTCAAGCCGCTCATTAACCAGACGTTCCCGCTCGGCAACGCGCCTTTCGCTTTCTTCAATCATCTGGCGCCTTTGGGCAAAGCTCGACTCGGCCTGTTGGCGGAGCTTGACTGCTTCTTCATTGGCCACAAGGCGGGCTTCTCGAACGATGGAATCGGCCTCGTTACGGGCCTGGTCGAGAATGGTTTGTTTCTTCTCCGTCAGCTTTTTTGTTTCGGCCCGATGACGCCACTGGAAAATGACATATCCGAGGATCGCTCCTGCCAAGAGAAGCACGATAGCCAGAATCTCATTGTGTGCCGAGAAGCCCATTTCAAGCCTGGTTCCGGTGAGCGGCCACCAATCCGAACGTCGGCGTCAGAATGAAATCCAGTAGGATATCGTGCGGCTCGGTCGGAAGCCTGTCATCAACCTGACAATCAAAGCCGACGCCGCATTTGGTCCCCTGGATGTTCGCCAATAAGCGATCATAATAACCTTTCCCCCGGCCGATACGGACACCTGCTGTAGAGAAGCCTAACCCAGGGATCAGCAACAAGTCCAGATCGTTTTGAGGAAAGGCCCGGCATTCCGGTCCTGGCTCTGGCACCCCGTAAAGGCCTCGATGAAGCTCGGTTTCAAGATCGGTGACCTCGACGACTTCATAAGCATTTTGCTCCGGCACAAAGCGGGGAAGGGCGATTCGTTTGCCAAGCGTCAAAGCGGTCTCGGCCAATGGCCAGAGATCGATTTCGTCTGCCATGGGGGCGTAAAATAGGACCGTCATGGCATCTTGCCACACCGGTTGTTTGAGGAGCTGGCCGCGGGCATGCGTCGAAGCTTCCTGTCTCTCTGCAGAGGTAAGCCGAGCAACCGCGTCGCGAAAACGCTTTCGAAGGTTAACCTTTTCTTTCGCCGGTTCCATCGTCTCCTGTTGTCCAAGTTTTCTTCGAAAAGGCGGCGCGCCATCGCTCGATGCGTTCGCGAATCGCTGCTTCCTGGCCTTGGTCCGTCGGCTCATAGTAGCGCCGAAAGGCGCCCAAATAGTCTTGAGCCACAAAGTGACCCGGATAGGCATGGGCGTAAGCGTACCCTTGGCCGTGTCCCAGCCGATCCGCACCCGCATAATGGGCATCACGCAGGTGCTCCGGCACGGGAAGGGTGGAGTCGGATTTGATGTCGGCGAGTGCGGTGTCGATCGCCGCGATCGCGCTGTTGCTTTTTGGAGCGCCGGTGATGTAGAGCGTCGCCTCCGCAACAGGGATGCGGGCTTCCGGCCATCCCACAAATTCCGCGGCATGGTGTGCCGCATTGGCAATGACGAGCGCGTTGGGGTCGGCCAAGCCGACATCTTCAGCGGCGCAGATGACGATTCGCCGTGTGATAAACCGAGGATCCTCGCCGGCGTGGATCATTTTTGCCAACCAATAGAGGGCGGCATCGGGATCACCACCGCGCATCGATTTGATGAAGGCTGAGATGGTGTCGTAGTGCGCGTCTTCATCACCGTCGTAAACGACCGCTTTGTGCTGGATGCTCTGCTCGGCGGCCGGCAAATCAATTTGGACCCTTCCGTTTTGATCGGGCTCGGATGTCAACGCGGCAATTTCAAGGGCATTCAAGGCCTTGCGGCCATCCCCATCGGCGGTGCGGGCAAGGTGATGAAGGGCTTCCGAGCTCGCCGAGGCGTTGAGATGGGCGAGTCCGCGGTTCGCATCACCAAGGGCGCGGGTAAGGAGATCCACCAGGTCATTCTCACCCAATGGATAAAGCTCAAAGATTTGCGAGCGGGAGACAAGCGGGGAATTGACGAAGAAGCACGGGTTGTGGGTAGTGGCTCCGATTAGCTTGACTGTCCCGTTTTCAACGTCAGGCAGCAGGACATCCTGTTGGGCCTTGTTGAAGCGGTGGATCTCGTCAATGAAGAGGATGGTCGACCGACCCGAGTTTTCCAAGCGGTTTACGGCTGCGGCTAGGACTTTGCGCAGCTCGGCCACATTGGATTCCACCCCGCTCAATCGATGAAAGTAGGCCTGGGTGCGGCGGGCGATAATATGAGCAAGCGTCGTTTTTCCGGTCCCGGGCGGGCCGTATAGTATGATGGATTGAATGCGGTCAGCCTCGATTGCCCGTCGTAAAAGGCAGCCGTCGGCAAGGATGTGGGCTTGCCCCATGAATTCCTCCAACGTTTCCGGACGCATCCTGGCTGCGAGGGGGGTAGCCTTCCGAGTCTGCTGGGAGTGGTCCTGGACTGTCTCCTGTAAATTCGCGCCCCGATCCGCGTTGGACTGCGACGCGGATTGCGACGCAAAGAGGTCACCCGTTCCCATAGTAAAAAAAAGATGGGGGCCGTCGAAGCGGCCCCCTGTTTTATGAACCCCGCCGAATGCCGTGTGCACAGTTCCTTATGAACTTGGAAACAACAGGTGGAGCCTTCTTGATGGCTTCCGACTTCCAGTCAAGGCCTGTCGTCCACCAGCAAAAGCCAGGCTCCGTTTTTTGATGACTACGGTTCAAGGAGCTTGTTGTCAATCACGCGCATGGCAGGGAAAAACCAACATTTAATCCGTGCTCGCTCTCTTCCCCCCCCCGGAACCCCGAAGCGTCCCGAGCCGGCCGCTGCCAGCCGCCCATTGTTTAATATGGAAAACCGGCCATGTTTTCTCAAGCGGAAAAATGCGGCCCCATCCTTGCTCTTTTGGAATGGATTCCTTTAGCTTGTCACGGGGCCGCTAAGAGTTGGCCTGAAATGATCGTCCCGGTTAAGGGAGAGCAAACTATATGACCAGTCAGGAAATACGCCAGTCGTTTCTGGATTTTTTTCGTTCAAAGGAGCACACGATCGTGCCGTCGGCGAGCTTGATGCCCGATTCGCCCAATCTTTTGTTCACGAACGCGGGCATGAACCAGTTTGTGCCTGTTTTTCTCGGACAGGAGAATGTGCCTTACTCTCCGCCGAGGGTGGCGGACACCCAAAAGTGTATCCGGGCGGGCGGCAAGCACAATGACCTTGAAGATGTGGGTTGGGATACTTACCACCACACGTTCTTTGAGATGCTCGGCAATTGGAGCTTTGGCGATTATTTCAAAAAGGAGGCAATCGATTGGGCTTGGGAATTGATAACCGGGGTTTGGCAATTTCCAAAGCATCGGCTTTACGCGACGGTCTATTCGCCCGATCAAGCAGCGGGCGACCCAAGCGAATTCGATCAGGAAGCTTACGACTATTGGTTTGAACGGTTTTCGGCTGCGGGGCTCGATCCAAAACAGCATATCGTCTATGGCGATAAGGAGGACAATTTTTGGATGATGGGGGATACCGGCCCATGTGGGCCATGCTCCGAGATCCATGTCGACCTTTCCCCTGATGGCGACACCGGGGGTAAGCTGGTCAACCGCGATGACCCTCAATGCATTGAGATCTGGAATTTGGTCTTCATCCAGTTCAATGCCAATCCGGACGGGACATTCTCCCCGCTGGCGGCCAAGCATGTCGATACGGGGATGGGGCTGGAGCGTGTGACCGCGATCATGCAGGGAACCGACCATTTCACCAATTTTAAACGGATTATCTCCGATTACGAGACGGATATTTTCCATCCTCTGTTTGAGCGTTTGAGTGAGCTCAGCGGCAAACAATACGGCGCCACCCTTCCGGCGGCGGGGACCACCGGGCGCTCCGAGCAGGAAAAGATCGACGTCGCCTTTCGCGTGATTGCCGACCATATCCGTGCGCTGAGCTTTGCCATCGCGGATGGGATCCTTCCGGGAAACACGGACCGCAATTATGTGCTTCGCCGGATATTAAGACGGGCGGTGCGGTATGGGCGAACCCTCGGATTCCAGCGGCCGTTCTTTTACGAGCTGGTGGATGTTTTGGTTGAGACGATGGGCGAGGTCTTTCCCGAAATTCGCTCCAAACGGGACTTGGTGCGCAATACAATCCGGGCCGAGGAAGAGTCGTTCAATAAGACATTGGATCGAGGAATCGAGATGTTCCGCGAAGAAGCGGATCGCCATAGCCAGGGAGACGAATTGAGCGGTGAATTCGCCTTTAAGCTCTATGACACTTATGGATTTCCTCTCGATTTGACCGAGCTGATGGCTCGGGAGCGCGGCATGACCGTCGATCGAGCCACATTTGAGCGGTTGATGGAGCAACAGCGCGCCAGGGCGCGTGCGGCGCAAAAGAAGTCGGTGATCAATGTCGAAAACCTCGATCATGCCGTTGCAACGCGATTTGTGGGGTATGATCGCTTGGAAGCGACCGCCCGAGTGCATGACGTGGTGGAGCTTAAGGACAATAAGGTGGCTGTGGTGCTGGAGGAGTCGCCATTTTATGCCGAAATGGGCGGGCAAGTCGGTGACACGGGAACCATCACGGCCGACAGCCGCGTTTGGTATGTGGTCGACACCCAAAAGGCAGGTCAGGCATTCCTCCATTTGTTGTCGGATCAGGATGCCCCGGAGCCGGGCACCGAAGTGACCTTGGCGATTGATCCGGATCGACGGGTGGCAATCCGGCGGCATCATACCGTTACCCATCTCCTTCATTGGGCTTTGCATGAAGTCGTGAGCCCGGATGCCACGCAAAAGGGCTCTTATGTCGGCCCCGACAAGCTCACGTTTGACTTCAATAGTGCGGCGTTGACGGCGGAGCAGATCCGAGATATCGAACGTTTGGTCAATGAGCGTGCTCTGGAAGACGCTCCCGTATCTTCCGCGGAAATCCCCTACGATGAGGTCAAAAAGCGGGAGGATATCCTTCAAATCTTCGGCGAGAAGTATGCGGATCAGGTACGAGTGATCCAAATCGGCGGGCGACCGAGTCAGCTCGATGGATTTTCCATGGAGCTATGTGGCGGTACCCATGTCGGTGCGACCGGGCAGACCGGGGTGTTCCGGATCACGAATGAATCGGCTATCGCTTCCGGGATACGCCGGATTGAGGCGCTGGCTGGATGGCCGGCCTATGAGCGGAGTCGGGAAGAGGATGACCTCTTGAATCGGCTTGCCGGACGTTTGAATGCCCCGATCTCGGAGCTGGATAAAAAGCTCGACAGCGTTTTGGCGCAGCAAAAGCAGCGGGAGAGGCAGCTCAAAACGTTGCAGCAGAAGTTGGCCAGCAGGACCGCACGCGAGCTGAGCCGAGAGGCACGAACAATCGGCGGGGCTCAAGCGATTGTGAAAAATCTCGGCGAGGAGGAAGGCGATTTCCTCCAATCGGTCGCAGAGGCATTGAAGGCGGAATTTAGCGGAGTCGGGGTGTTGGTCGGCGCTTCCGATGGTCAAGTATCGATGGTCGCGATGGTTTCCTCCGACCTGACGTCGCGATTCCATGCCGGGAAGATTATCCAAGCCATCGCGCCGGTGGTCGGTGGCAAGGGGGGAGGGCGTCCCGAAATGGCCCGTGGCGGTGGGAAAGATGCCGAAAATGTCGACCGGGCGGTGTCGAAAGCGCTCGAATTCATTGCCGAGCAACCGTAATGCCGTGATTTGGGAAGCGCTACCCACTTATAAAGGTGACGGATCGGGAGGCAGTCCGAGGGCGGGTAATGTTGACCAATGTCGGGTAAGGGGCGTTGTTGATGGAATCGGCGCCGTCGACGTCGAGTATGAATCGGTTGGATCAAGCGATGGTGCGACGAGGTCTCTGCGAAGGCCGTGAACGGGCTAAGCGCCTCATCATGGCGGGTCGCGTGAAGATCAACAGCCATGTTGCACGCAAAGCGAGCGATCAGGTCAAGCCTTATGACGAGGTCGTCCTGGTCGAGTCCGAGCGGTTTGTCAGCCGGGGTGGGTACAAGCTGGAGCACGCGCTGCAGCAATTCCGGATTGGAGCGGGTGGGCTGGAGGCAATTGATTTGGGAGCCGCAACCGGCGGCTTTACCGATTGCCTGCTGCAGGCAGGGGCGGCTCGGGTTTACGC
>JAHEOI010000066.1 GCA_018610125.1 Verrucomicrobiota bacterium | reverse complement strand
TTCGGCGCTCCCAGGTAATGATAGGTGGCCATGAGCCTGCGCCATTGCCGGCGTTGTTGCTCAGAGCTCACCAACTGCCAGCAGAAAGGACGGTAATCGCCGGCTTGACCGCTCAGCTCCTCTCCCGGAGCCGTTGCTAGCCTCAGCTCGCTTTGGTCTCGAGCCGCGCCACGAGCCCTGATTGGTGGCGGCAATCTGAGATAGCCCCGCCCTTCCAAGGCCACCAAAATCGCCAAGCACGCCCGATCCTTCAGCCACCCGCTGCTGCTTCGCCATTGCCAATATCGCGCCAACTCGGAGGCGATCCGATTGCGACCTTCTCCGAAAAACTCTTCGACAACACCCCGAGCCGCCGCGATATCAGAGGACGTAATCCTCCGTCCGCGGATAACCCACGTTTTCTTCGTCTCCGACCCAGCGCCTTTCACCTGATTCTCAGGCTAGACCACTCTCAAAAAGGGCGTAAGTCCAAAATTGTCGCTGTCGTGCTAATGGGGTCAATAGGGCCCCACAGCCAGCATAACCTTTTGATAATCAACGAGGTTCTGTGGTCCGACCCGATAGGCGGCACTCAGCCAAGACGCACATAAATGCTTGAATCGAAGCCGCATGAGGAGCAACGTTGCCTTCAGCCCCGCGGATTTGTTGGTGGCGTGATGCATTCGTCATTGGATAAGCTGCAGAAGGAGGAAACCCGGTTAGGCTGAGGCTTTGAGTTGATTACCAAAGACAAAGGAGCTGCGGGGAGTTTTCCGAACCATTATGGAACGTCGAAACCGAAAATTGGCTTCAGGTATTGGCGAGTGTTATTTCGCGACGATCCGGTGGGATTGTGCGGAATTTCGAGCCGTCAGCGAGACCGCGGATCGGCTGGAAGTGACGATTGACTCGGGGGACCCACTCGTCGTCACACCGGTGGCGCGAGAGCGCGGATATTGTTTCTTTCGGCAGTGGCTTTTTGGCTTGGACCCCAATGCCAGTTACGAAGTCGAGGTCCGGAATGGCGTGCAGCGGACGACGCTGATTCTGGAGACGCTGCCAATGCCATCGGGAGAATGTCGACTCCGTTTCGGCGTTCTCCCTGACCTCCATCTGCAGCCAAGGGCTGATAGGCGGGCGCTTGGAGATCGGGAGAAGCGACTCTATCCGGTGGTCAAAGAATTGACCGCTAAGTATTTGAAGCGGTTGGAAGCGCAAGGGGCGGACATGATTTTCCTGCCGGGGGACACGCTCGATCCGTGTGATGATGAGACGATCAAGCTTTTGAAACGGCTCTTTTCGTCGGTGAGTATTCCGTGCCATTTGTTAGTGGGAAACCATGAACTTTATGGCCGATACAATGAGCGGGATTGCTACCGGGCCTTCGGTTTGCCGGAGCACGGGTGTTACACCGTCACGAATAACGGGGTCGCATGCATCATGTTGAGCACACCGGACCAGGCCTGCCTCTGTCCCGGCAGTCCGCGGTATCATTGGCTAACGCGAGAGCTCGAAGCTCTTGCGGGCGCTCACGACATTCTGGTCTTCACGCATTTCTCACTGCTGCTTCACCCGTGCGTTCAGGGATGGAAAAATGACGGGATGCAGCAGCTCGACGACGCCGAAGCCGTGCTTGCTTTGCTTGAGCGTCAGTCAACGGTACGGGGCGTCATCGCGGGGCATAAGAACGTGCCGAGCCGCATGGAGCGCAATGGCATCATCCATCTCCTTTCACCTCAGCTTATTCAATCGCCGTGTGGGTATAGCCTTATTGAAATCTATCCGAAGGCGATGGCCCACAACGTCTACGAAATCGAGGAGATGCACTACCTTCAACGGTCGCGGGATGCGCTTGGAGCGGAAGACGATGAACGATTTGGAACCGGGTCCGATCGACACTTCGTTTGGGAGTGGCGGATGTAGCTTCCCAACCAAGGTCGGGAGACGGCCGGATAAGTTAGCGTTTACTGGGTCGAAACCCGCTTATCAATGTTTGCAAAGGTTCCTGCACGGATAAGCAAAGTAAAAGCGGCTGCCAGCCGCTTAATTCGCTCCTCTTTGTGGTGCAGGAATTTTTGCAAAGAACAATATGGGAAAACATACTTAGAGAAGGCATGTGCGATGTTTATGACGAAGCGATTCAGTCTTTCAACTCGGTCCGGGGCCTTTCTTGTAGCCTTCGCCACTTGCGTTGGTATCATGAATCCCATGCCCGATCTCGCCGGGGAGGATTTCCCCACTCTCACTATCCCGGATGGGTTGGGCTTGAACATCCATTTTACCGGTGAGCCACGCGATTTGGATCGGATTGCAAAAGCCGGCTTTGGCTATGTGCGGACTGGTATCCGTTGGGGTCAAGTAGAGCAAGAGAAGGGAGTCTACGAGTACGGAGGAACCGGTTATGACGCGTTGACAGCCGGATGTCGCGAACGCGATATTCATATCCTTTATATTTTGCTCGGCCGCAATGACCTCTATGACTTGGGGAATCGAAAGGGCCGGGAAGCCTTTGCGGCTTTCGCCTCGAAAACTGCGGAGCGTTACGCCGGGCACGGGATCCTTTGGGAGGTTTGGAACGAGCCGAATCACCATCGGTTTGGACGGATCTTTGACTCGATGGAGCAGTATCTAGAGCTGACAAGGCAAGTGGCCCGGCGGGTCCATAAAGCGGATCCTTCAGGGAAGGTGGTCGCACCGGCCACTTCGGGTATCGCCTTAAACTGGCTCGAGAAGGCATTTGAGGAAGGGCTGCTGCATAGGATCGACGCCGTCACGGTACATCCCTATCGGCGTCATGAGCCCCCGGAAAGCGTGATTGAGGATTATCGAAAGCTGCGCGCATTGATCCAACGCTATGCGCCCGACGGCAAATCGATTCCCATCATCTCCGGTGAATGGGGCTATCCGATGATCCATTGGGATGATTCGCGTCTGACAGCCGGCCAACAAGCCCAATATTTTGTAAGAACCTATCTGGTCAATCTCCACCAGCGTGTCCCGCTCCATATTTACTACCAATGGAAAAACGAAGCGACGACAGGACCCAATCTTGGCCCGAATTCCGGAATCGTGCAACGTGACCTGACGCCAAAGCCTGCCTATGAGGCGGCGGCGACCTTGACCGAGACATTGGCCGGATACCGGTTTGTGAAACGTTTGGATTGCGGAGACCCCGCCGACTTTGTTTTGAAATTCAGGAAGGGACAAAAGGAAGCTGTCGTGTTTTGGACCACTGGCAAGGAGAATCAGGCATTGGGCGCCTGGGCTTGGGAGAATCCAAGTCGGGGTAAAAAGCGGAAGCGGATTGTGCTGCCGCTTGAACCGGGCTCGGGCCGTTTGGTCTCGATGTTGGGAGACCGCGAGAAGGCTTTGACATGGGAAACCAAAGGTGTGAAATGCGTCATTTCTCAAAGCCCCCGCTATCTATTGCTCAAGGGAACAAGGTGATCGCTTATCTCCCGCTCGTTTGGTGGCTTCGGGGCGAGATCGCGGGAGTGAACGCCGGCGTAAAATCTTCTTATGGGGAAGAAACGGCTTCATCTCCGTAAAATCAAATCGACCTTGTCTTTTTCGGGGGAACGAGGGATCCGTCTCCGTGAACGACCCTAAAATTCTGGTTAACGAGTGTTGGTCTGGGTTTCATGGGGTGAGGTCTCTGATTGGGAGCGTGATCGTATACATGTCGAGATCGACCATGAATGGTTGGTCCTTGTCTTCCGGACAATCGACTTCAGAAACCGTGATCTTGGCGCATGCGCTCTCGCGCACGATCTCGATGTCCCCACCGGAGCCCTTTCGATCGTCGCGCCAGTTGTTCGCAAAGGATGGGTCGTACGGGACTTTGAATGAATTGTTGGCCCGGCCACTGAACGGGAAGTCGGAAGTCCTAACTCCGAAAAGTCCGTGCGGACCATAGTTGGCAGCCATGTCTGCCGAGGTTGCCCAGATGATCGATTCTTGAACGTCACCCTCTTCGCCGTAGGCGACGCCACCGTACGATTCGCCCTGGAAGGAATTGCATCCGGTGCTTTGCGTACGGATCGCGGTCCACGTTCCGCCGCTTAGAGGGGCCATGTGGGTCGCGCTGGTGTGATTGTAAGCGATTGTGTCTTTCCTCATCGTGCGGGTGCCAAGGATCATCGTCCGGCCATCAAGGCTGAAGGTTATGTCCACCACGGGTGTGCCGCCAGTGTAAATATAGCTTTGAGGCGGGACGCTGAGCACTGGCGCATCGGAGCTCGGATCGAAGTCACCCGATCCCGAAAGCGAGACGCGACGAATGACTCCCGGCGATGCGGCGTTGCCATCGTTCCAGATGGAATAAAAGAGGTGGCCATTGGAAACCTCAACGGCCCAGACTCGCTCTTCACGAGGGGGCATGCCCGAAGCGCCATTATCGGGTGCAAGCGGATCGAAGTGATTTAGGATCGCACCCGAAGCGTCGAGGCGATAGATCTTGCCATCTTCGAGACTCGAGACAAAAAACTGATCGTGTGTCCGGTCGTAAGCGATGTTTCCGAGGCCGGGGCCAGAGCTGAAAGAGGGGTTGATCGTCATCGTCTGCTGCCCCGGGATGACAGCGAAGACGCTTGCTGCGGCTGTGCTCGCGTCGATCCGGTAAATGGTCCCCGCTGCGGCAAGACTCGTGGCACCTCCCCCGAGAGTACCGTAACGGTGATGGAGCGGACGATAGGTGCCGTAAAGGCCATGGGCCGCGACGTAAATGTTGTCGCTCGCATCAAGGGTGATGCCGAAGAGATTGCCGAGATTTTCGGCGTTCCAAGAGGAATGATGATACATCGGGGCGTTCCAGAGAGGGGCGGCGGTGCCACAACCACCATAGTCCGATCCCGACGGCGCCCGTAGATCGACCAGCCCGAACGTGAAAACTGAGGATGGAGGCAGAGCGGCGCCGGTATTATCCTCGGCCGGTCCTCCGCACGTGATAGCGCCGATGCCGCGCTGCATTAATGACCCGCCCCACGGGGCTTGGGCATGAGTCACTGTGCCGAAGGCGAGAAGAGACAGTGTCATTGCCATCAAGCCCTTCCATTTGAATCCCTTGTTCGTTTTTTTCATTGTTGGTGTATTTCTTCTGGTAAGTGCAATTAAGAAAGTGGAGTCCCCCCCAGTCCGTAAAAGAGGCATTAAAGCTCCCATGAGGTGGCGGCGCGTCACAGACCCTAAGCGATTGATTCTGCTTCCGTTAAGTTTGATGCGTGCGGTATCATTTTGAGGTATGCAGGAAGAGAACCTAAAAGGATGGCTTCGCGGGGGACAGAGACGGACCACGGTTGTAGTATGTATTATGTTTGTGCTCGGTCATCTGGAAACCGGCAGAGCCGAGCCCCTCGATTCCCCCAAGAAGTGGCGGATACTGGTCGACAAGACCTTCATGCACTTGAACAACGAGCTTCCGTTGAGGAAGAAGCAAGTCCATGACATCGCGGAAGCGGGCTTTAACGTGATCGTCCCCCGGAGAGGGGGTTCCGACATCGACTTCCTGGAGAAATGCGCCCGATGGGCGGAAGAGGAAGGGGTGGCCTTCATGCCCTGGATGCGAGGGACATTGCCTTCCGAGGACGGGCCTGAAATGGTGTGGGGCGACGGGAAGACTACGCCGATCTGCAGCCCTACCTCGGATCGCCTATGGAACTGGTTGACGCGTCGAGTCACTTCCTATGCCCGGCTCGGTCGTCGCGTGGACTCCGTAATCGGCGTCTTCCTCGACTACGAGATCTATAGCCAACCCAAGAGTGGGAATGCCTATTCCCTTTCTTATGATGGGAAGACTATAGAGGAATTCGCCCGCGAGCAGGGGATTGATCCACCGTCATTGAGGCCGAGCAAAAGACGGGAGTGGCTCCGGGACCGTGGTTTGCATGAGGAATTTAGCGCCTTCCAGGTAAAACGATGGCGGATACGCTGCCGACGCCTGCGCGCGAAAGTAGACAAGATCCATCCGGAATTTCGTTTCTGTGTCTATCCCGCCCCGGGCACTCCGTTTATCAAGAAGGCCATCTGCCAGGAGTGGGCCACAGACCAAGCCCCGCTTATCCTGGCCGACCACTCGGCCTATGGGCGGCGCGGCACGATACCGCACAAGCTGGCGCTTGAGGCAAACCGCCGTGTCTTTGCCCGAAACGATCGCTCTGTTGTCCTGGAAAACTTCCCGCATGACTACATCGGCGGTATTGATCCCAAAGTGGAAGGGGCCGATCCGGAGTTCTCCGGTAAGAATGCCCTCATGCAGGCCCAGGTAGCGGACGGCTACTGGGTATTCTATGAAGGACCGACCCAGCCGAGCTGGCAGGATCGTGTTCCCTATTTCACCCCGGGACCTGCGGACCACGAGGCTTACATGAAGTGGTTTACCTGGGCGAACCGCCGCATTGATAGCGGAGATATGGACGCCTGGAAGGAACCGCGACAGACACGCGATCGAGTCGGTCGGCCCGCGCAGAGCCCGGGGTTATCCACCCTGCGGGAGACAGGTGCCGACTGGACGGAACCAGCCTTACGGGAGGCGGCCACCCGCCTTCGCGGCTCCGGAGCCTACTACATAAGGGGCCGCTCCGGACACCGGATACGGCTGTTCATGCACGGCCATCAGCTCGGTGATTATGAGGATATCCCCGGCTATCTTCTTTACGCTCCCGGAGGGGAGATGATCAAACAGGGGAAGATTCCTCTTGGAAAGCGCGTGACGGCGGCGTTCACACCGGAAGAAGACGGTCTATACCAGCTCATCACCTATAGCCGACAGAACTGCGCTTCGGTCCGGCCGGACGCCTCCCATTGGGTTATGGTGCCGGCCGGCTTCCCGGAGAGTCCAACCAGCCTCTCGATATGTCAGTTTGCTCCCCGCCTCTATTTCTACGTACGAGAAGGTACAGCAACATTCACCGTAGAGGCCCGTTCCCCCCGAAGCAACGCCGAGCGCGCCGCCGTGCAGGTCTTGGATCCAATGGGCCGGACAGTAGCGGACGGGGAATCGAAGAGAACGGTCCGACTTCCGATATCGGTCGCCGAAGGCCAAGATGGCAAAGTATGGTCTCTGGCCATTGAGGAGCCCCGGAAAGGGATCCTTGAGGATGTCGACCTTCGGCTCGAAGGCGTCCCTCCCCTTCTCGCCGAATCCCCTGACGCGCTGCTCGTGCCTGGTGAGTGATGCATCCGGACAATTCGTGGTTGAGCGCATTCCCGAAGGCATGCTTGGGGGCTGGCAGCATGTCAGCTCTCGTCAGCGCATCCTAGAGGCTGCGATGAATGGCCGCGTGGGTGGCGAGACAGCAGTTTCCGATGAGGCACGATTCAGTCAACCTGATCAAGGCCATGGAGAGCCCCTTGGATTCGCCGCATGGCCGGCTGCTCCGGCAAGCAGACCGGACACGGAAGAGGCTCTTCACGCTTGGTAGATGCCTCTTGAATATTGAAAACAAGCCGAATAGAATCGCGTTCATATGGCCGAAGGAAACCTATCAACAGACCCGTCGCAGCAAGTACCCCACACGTTCAAACGCTTCACGGAGAAGTTTCCAAGCAGGCTGATGCCGCCAATGGATCCGAGGACATAGTTGAACATACGCTGCGTCTGACGGGTAAGCCGCAACAACGTCAGCGGGAGCGAAATGCCGTGATCGGCATTTTCATGGGGGAGCATGGCGATAATGCTGCTGACGGCCAAAGAGCCCCCCGAGCATCGACAATCTGCGACTCATGAAGGATAAACGCGTCCGGATTTGGATTGCCCCAACGATTTTCGGCCTGACCTGGGGCCTCCTGGTTTTGGGGGGCTCTGTGCACTCGAAGGATTTTTATGTCGACCCTCAACATGGTGCCCCCGAGAACGACGGGAGCGCGGAACGGCCTTGGCATAGCTTGCAGCAGGTGGTCGATCGGGGCCTTGTGGCGAGTCGAGAATGGGAGTCGTTGCCTCACGAGGAAGGAATGGAGCTGGTGCCCAAGAACCCCGACGCACCGGTGAAGGGCGGCGACACGATTTGGCTGCGGGAGGGGAATTACGGCGAGCTGGAGATTGGCGGTTACTACAACCGGGAAACGATCACCATTGCGGCCGAGGAGGGCCATGTACCTCGTTTCCGGCAGATCCGGGTTCAGTCCGGTGCCCATTGGGTTCTTAAAGGGCTGCACGTCCAGCCTGACTCTGGAAAAGGCGACAGACCCCGGACGCTTATCCGCGTCGAAGCTCATGATTGGGGAGGGCCGGTGCACCACATCAGAGTGACGGACTGCGTTGTTCGGTCGGCAGAGGACGTGTCCGAATGGTCTCGGGCGGACTGGAACGAACGCGCTTGCAATGGGCTTTCGGCCGAAGGGAGACGCATCACCCTTGACGGCAATCGAATTGAGAATGTCGATTTTGGCATTTCCGTGGGCGCGAGCGACTCGCTTGTTGAGGGGAATCTCGTGAAGAATTTTGCGGGTGACGGAATGCGCGGGTTAGGGGACCGTATGACTTTCCAATATAACACCGTCAAGAACTGCTATGACGTGAATGACAATCACGACGACGGGTTTCAGAGTTGGTCGAACGGGCCGCAGGGTGTGGGCCGGGGCACCGTCTCCGGCATTGTATTGAGGGGTAATACCATTATCAATTACGAGGACCGGGACCAACCGCATCGAGGCACCCTTCAAGGGATCGGCTGCTTTGACGGCATGTTTAAGGATTGGGTGATCGAAAACAACGTGATCGTCACAGATCACTGGCACGGTATCACTTTGTTGGGGGCCCGGGGATGCCGGATCGTGAACAATACCGTTGTCGATCCAAACGAGGAACGACCCGGACCGCCGTGGATCCGGATCGGCCCGCACAAGAACGGCACCGCTTCCGAGGAGTGCACAGTCCGCAACAACCTCGCCTCGGCCCTGAACATCGATCGGAACAAGGGGATTACCACCGATCACAACCTCATTGTCGAGGATCCCGTATCGTTTTTTGCCGACTTGTCGGCCTTGGATTTGCGCCCGACGCTGAACAGCGGAGCCATCGATGCGGGGAGTAGCGACCTTGCCCCGGAAACCGACATCGTTGACACCTCCCGTCCGCAGGGCGGCGGGGTCGATGTCGGGGCGTATGAGTTGCCGATCGATCTGCCGCGGCCATAAGGAAAGTGGAGGCGGCTTCGATTGGGGCTCTCCGCCGGCCGGGAATACCGTGGAAGGCCGCACAATCCTACCGGCAGAACCTCCGACCATTCGAGGCATGAGCGCGATCAAGGTCAGCAGCGGACTGCAGACCCTGAATTGACTTATTCGAAGAGTCTTTTTGAGACAAGCACTGGTTGTCTGCGAAAACAGGCCTTACTCAAGTCCTAAAACCGGCTTAAATTAACGCCAAAATGTGAGCTCATACAGCTTACGGCAAAAGATGGGTCTCTTTTTGGGGCCGTTGGTTTTTGTTGCGGTTTTGGGCTCGCCTCCCGTTGGGGATCTTGAATGGAAGGCGTGGGTTACTGCTGCTGTGGGGCTGTTCATGGGCATCTGGTGGATCAGCGAGGCGATCCCGATTCCCGCGACCGCGTTGCTGCCGTTGGTGCTGTTCCCCTTATTGCGCGTGGCTCCCATTGAAGACGTCGCCACCCCCTACGCCAATCCGTTAATCTTTCTCTTGATTTCCAATCCGGCTTTCGTATCTTCCGGGCGGGCGGCAGGTGATCGACGACGCTTTGACCGCGATGGGCCGGACCATTGCCCCGGAGATCAAAGTGGCGGCGGCTTTTTGCACTGCGGCGTTGCTCTGGATCTCTCGCCCGCTGTTGATCGATGTCATCCCGGCGGCCCTCGCGGCGGGCTGTGCGTTCATGCTCCCCGTCGCCATGCCATCCAACGCCATCGTCTACGGAAGCGGCCTCTTCAACATCCCGCAAATGGCCCGTGCGGGGCTTGTGCTGAACCTTCTCACGATCGCCCTGATTCCTTTACTCATGTATTAGCTCGTGGCCTGGGGGTTGGGAGTGGCGTGATATCAAGGGCCGGTCCGTTCCGGCGGTGGGAGTGGCAGGGAGTAGTGACCCCGGCCGGTGGTTCGTCGGGAACGGAAGTTACCTGCGTTGGATCCATTTCCATATAGTTCCAGGAAGGTCGGCTGTTTCCTGCTATGGTGCCTCCCCGAACGTTGCTTGGATAACCTTTCGCGCCGGCTTCACGCCCTCCTCATCGGAGGCCGGGGTAATTGGGGCGTCTCCAATATCCGCATCGGAGCCCAAGGCGAGTAATGCCGCCCCCTGCAGATTGACGGAGCCGGCTTCGCGGGCGATTTGTCTCAACCGATCCTTCGAAGTTAGCGCCCGCAATGCATTCCACTGAGTATAGAAGCAGAGGTCATC